>CAYFIG010000102.1:0-2843 GCA_964342905.1 uncultured bacterium | reverse complement strand
AGAGGTCGTGCAAATCGTCGAGGACGCCGTCCGGGCCATGCGGCCGGGTCAGCGGTTCGTGCGCGGGATCTACTCGGGCGGGACCCTGGCGTACGAGGCGCTCGGGCTTCTGAACGGGAAGCTCGTAGGCGTGACGCCGGGCGTCACGGGCGGCGGCGCAGGGCACCGCGTGGTTGACCTCGGCGAGGACATCTTCACGGTGGGCCGCCTGCACCCGATGCTTGACGGAACCGTCCGGCGCGAATGGATCCAGAAGGACGGGGGCGACCCCTCGACCGCCGTCCTCCTGCTCGATGTGGTGCTCGGATACGGCGCCCATCCCGATCCGGCCGGCGAGCTGCTTCCCGCGGTCAGCGCGGCTCAGCGCGCGGCGCGAGCCGAGGGCCGACATCTCGCGGTCGTGGCAAGCGTCTGCGGCACCGACGCGGACCCTCAGGGGAAGCGGGCCCAGACCGAGGCGCTCCGGTCGAGCGGCGTAGCGGTCATGCCTTCGAATGCCCAGGCGGCGCGCCTCGCAGCGCTGATCGCGTTACGCCTTGCGGAGAAGGTAGTGTGATCCCGCTCCTCGGTGGGGAGACACGCGTTGTGAACATCGGGCTCGAGCTGTTTGCCGAAACGCTCGCAACCCTCAGACTGCCGGTTGTCCACGTCGAGTGGGCCCCGCCCGCGGGAGCCGATCCTCGCCTCGCCCGGCTGCTTGAGCGGTTCGATGAGCGACGCGAGGCCATCGAGCAAGCCAACGCCGAGGCGTTCGCCCGCCTCGTCAACGGCGAGCCCGTGCTCATGGATTGCCGCCCGGCCCGCGAGGCGCTCGGGCTCCCCGAGCGAACAGTCCTGCACGCGGGGCCCCCGCTCGAGTGGGGGCGCATGTGCGAGCCCGTGCGAGCCGCACTGCTCTGCGCGATCCGGTACGAGGGATGGGCGGCGGACGACGCGGCCGCCACCCGGCTCGTCGAGTGTCACGAGGTGCGGCTGGAGCCGTGCCACCAATGGCAGGCGGTCGGCCCGATGACTGGAATTGTCACCGCCTCGATGCCCGTCTTCGTCGTGGAGAACCGCGCGTACGGCAACCGCGCCTACGCCACTATCAACGAAGGGCTTGGCAAAGTCCTGCGCTTTGGCGCCAACGATGAGACGGTCGTCGCCCGTCTCAGGTGGCTTGCCGAGGAGGCTGGTCCGCTCCTGGGTGTCGCCCTCAAGGCGTCCGGCGGCATCCAGCTTCGCCCCCTCATGGCCCAGGCGCTCCGCATGGGCGACGAGATGCATCAGCGCAACATCGCTGCCTCCGCGCTCCTCGCTCGCGTTCTGATGCCGCACCTCGCCCGTGCCGCGGAGAACGCTGGCTTGCTGGCCCGGGTCGCTGAATTCATGGGGAGCAACGACCAGTTTTTCCTCAACATCGCCATGGCGGCGGGAAAGGCGATGGCCGATCCCGCCGGCGGAATCGAGCACTCGACGCTCGTCACAGCCATGGCGCGGAACGGCACCGAGTTCGGCATCCGCGTTTCCGGCCTCGGAGACCGGTGGTTCACGGCATCCGTCAACACGCCAGTCGGGCTCTACTTCCCCGGATTCGGCCCGGACGATGCGAACCCGGACATGGGCGACAGCGCCATTGTCGAGACCATCGGGCTCGGCGGAGGCGCGATGGCCGCCTCCCCCGCCGTGGCTCGCTTCGTCGGCGCTGGCGGCGTGGCTGAGGCGCTCGAGGCCACGGAAGAGATGCGCGAAATCTGCCTCGGGGAGCACCCCCACTTTCGCATACCAGCGCTCGACGAGCGGGGCACCCCCGCAGGCATCGACCTCAGGCGGGTGATCGAAACCGGCATCACCCCGCTCATCAATACCGGCATCGCCGGGCGGACCGCGGGCACCGGGCAGATCGGCGCCGGCATCGTGCGCGCGCCGCTCGCGTGCTTCGAGCGGGCCCTCGAAGCATTCCCCCCGTGATCGATCTCCTGCTCCGCGCGTGCCGCCTCCCCGACCACGACGAGATCGCCGACATCGCGATCGCTGGCGGGAAGATCGTTGGGATCGGGGCGACGCGCGAACCTGCTCGCGAAACCATCGACGCGGCTGGACGGCTGGTCACGCCCGGGCTCGTCGAAGCCCACATCCACCTCGACAAGGCCTACCTTTCGGATCGCGTGAGCGCATCCGCCGGGACGGTGGAAGAGGCCATCCGCCTCACCGGAGAGGCCAAGCGCCGGTTCACCGTTGAGGACATTTGCTCCCGGGCCCGGCGCGTCATCGACCTGGCCATTGCCGCGGGCACCACGGCCATGCGGACGCATGTGGAGGTGGATCCGATCGTCGGCCTTGCGGGAATGGAAGCACTGCTGCCGCTCAAACGCGAGTACGCCCCGGCTATGACCCTCCAGATCTGCGCGTTCGCCCAGGAGGGGATCCTCCAGGCGCCAGGAACCGAGGCGCTCCTGCGTCGCGCGCTGTCAATGGGCGCCGACCTGGTTGGCGGCTGCCCCTACAACGACACCGACGGGATCGAGCAGATTCGGATCGTGTTCAGCCTCGCGCAGGAGTTCGGGGTCGATGCCGACTTCCACGTGGACTTTTTCGACGAGCCCATCCATCTACACATCCGCGAGATCGCCACGCAGACAGTCCGCGCCGGCTGGCAGGGGCGAGTCGCCGTCGGGCATCTGACCGAGCTGGCGGCGCTGCCGGTGCGCGAGCAAGACGCCATCATCGCCGACATCGCCGCGGCAGGCATCGGGGTCATCTGCCTCCCTGCCACAGACCTCTATCTGATGGGGCGGCGCGATGAGGTCAACGTGCGGCGAGGGCTCACGCCGGTTCGTCGCCTCCTGGCCGCCGGCGTGCCG
>CAYFIG010000101.1:0-7136 GCA_964342905.1 uncultured bacterium | reverse complement strand
TCGTCGAGAAACTCGACTTCGTCACCGCGGCCGGAAACGTGGAGCGAGTAGTCACTCCACTCTGCGTGATGAGACGCGTAGCGGGTCGCCTCGCCGTGGAGAGCCTCCACCCGGGGGTGACGGCCGAGGCCGTACGCGAGAACACCGGGTTCCCTATCGAGGTTCCAGCCGGCTGCCCGGAGACCCCGCCTCCAACCGCTGAGGAGCTCAAGGTGATCGGCGATTTCGACCCTCGGAACTATCGCTCCCTCGATTTCCAGTGACGCACCTGGCGCAGACGGAAACCCTCGGGGAAATCGTTCCGCTCCAGGCCTCACGGCAGGAGCTCGCAGCCAAGGCCGCCCTCTTCTTTGGCGACCGGGCCTACACCTACGCTGACCTCGAGGCTGCCTCGGGAGCCGCTGCTAGCCACCTCCAGGCTCTGGGGATCAGTGAGGGCGACGTAGTGGGGCTGATGCTCCCCAACTCTCCAGCGCTGGTCGCTCATTTCCTCGGAGTGCTTCGGCTCGGGGCGATTGTCCTCCCCCTGAATCCGGCCCTCACCCCCCATGAGCTTTCTCTCCTGCTCGAAGATTCGCTGGCGCGGGTGATCGTCACGACCGGAGAACTGGCTTCAAAAGCAGAGAGCCTGCGCAGCCTGAGCCCCGCGCTCAAGGATGTCGTTGCTCTCGACCCAGCGCAGCCGCTCGAACGGTCGAGCGCGGTCCGGCTGGCCAGGGTCAGAGGCAACCCGGACCAGACTGCCTTCCTGGTCTACACCGCCGGCACCACGGGGCGCCCCAAGGGAGTGATGCTGACCCATAGAAATATTCTGGCCAATACGAGCCAAGTCGCCGAGCGCACCGGCCTCACGCCCGAAGATCGGGTGCTCCACGTCATGCCCCTCTTTCACGTCAACGGCCTGATGAACAACACGCTCCTTCCGCTTAGGGTCGGGGCCTCGATTGTGCTGAGGCCGCGCTTCGTTCTCGACGAGTTCTGGGGGGTCGTGGCGGCCTTCCGCCCAGCCTACTTCACCGCGGTGCCAACCGTGTTCGCGCGCCTGATGGACGCCTGGGACGGCACGGCGGACGTCTCTTCCCTCCGTTTTGTGCGCACCGGCGCGGCGCCCATGGCGGTCTCGCTCCAGGGGCAGGTCGAGGAGCGGCTCGGAGTCCCGGTGATTGTCTCCTACGGGCTCACCGAGGCCACCTGCACCTGCACCATGAATCTCGTAGGCATGGAGCGGCGTGTGGGCTCGGTAGGGCCCGCACTCCCGCGCGAGGTCGTGGCGGTTCTGGACGACGCGGGCCGCCCGCTGGGACCGGGCGAGGTGGGGGAGGTGGCGGTGACAGGACCCAACGTGATGGCGGGCTACCTCAATGCTCCCGAGGCCACGGCCGAAGTCCTCCGAGACGGCTGGCTCCACACCGGGGATCTTGGCTACGTAGACTCGGACGGCTTCCTCTTCCTCACCGACAGGAAGAAGGATCTGATCATCCGGGGGGGCGAGAACATCTCGCCCCGCGAGGTGGAGGATGTCCTCTCGGCTCATCCAGGCGTGGCCGAGGCCGCTGTAATCGGGACACCAGACCGCGAGTGGGGCGAGGAGGTCACCGCGTTCCTGGTGCTGCGGGCCGGTCAGGCGGTTGACGCTGACGAAGTGCTCGCCTTCTGCCGGCAGCGTTTGGCCCGCTACAAGATCCCCAGGCAGGTCCGAGTGGTCGCCGTCCTTCCCGTCACGAGTGTCGGTAAAGTGGACAAAGCCGGCCTGCGCGCGTTAGTGGCCTCCGACGGGACCGTTTGATGCGCTATCGGACGCTGGGACGAACCGGCTTTGAGGTCTCAGAGGTCGGCTTCGGAGCCTGGGGGATCGGGGGAAAATACTGGGGACCCACCGACGACCGCCTCTCGCTTCGGGCCCTCCATCGCGCCTTCGAGTTGGGCGTGAACTTCGTGGACACCGCGCTGGCCTACGGTGACGGCCACAGCGAGCGCCTGGTGGGTCGGGCGATCCGGGAGTTCGGGGGCGCGATCCGCGTGGCCACCAAGATTCCCCCAAAAGGAGGCGGCTGGCCGCCGGCGCCGGGAACGCCCGCGCGCCGGGCCTTTTCCGCGAACTGGGTCGTCAGTTCGACCGAGCAGAGCCTCAAGAACCTCGGTCTCGACTGCCTCGACCTCCAGCAGTTTCACGTCTGGCTCGACGAGTGGCTCGATGATCATGAGTGGAAGGAGGCGGTGGCACGGCTCAAGGCCGAGGGAAAGATTCGAGCCTTCGGGGTTTCGGTGATCGATCACCGGCCCGACACGGTGCTCCGCGCGGTCGCCTCCGGGCTGATCGACTCCGTTCAGGTCATCTTCAACATCTTTGACCAGTCACCCCGGGACGAGCTGTTTCCCCTCTGCCCGGCCCATGGCGTCGGGGTGATTGTCCGCGTGCCCTTCGACGAGGGAAGCCTCACGGGAACGCTCAGGCCGAATACACGATTTCCCCAGGGGGATTTCCGTCGCGAGTATTTCCGGGGGGAGCGGCTCAGTGAGACCTGCCGGCGCGTCGAGCGCCTGGCCTTCCTGGTGCGCGACGAGATCACGAGCCTGGCCCAGGCCGCGCTGAAGTTCTGCCTGAGCCACCACGAGGTCTCCACCGTGATTCCAGGGATGCGGAGGCCGGAGCACGTGGTGGAGAACTGCGCGGTCTCTGACGGCGTCCCCCTCAAGCCCGAAGAGCTAAAGGCGCTCAGGGCCCATGCCTGGCCGCGCAACTTCTACGAGTAGCCTGCTGATCCAGATCTAGCGGACGTGATATATTGGTTCTTGTGGTGGAAGCACCAGTGTAGAATTAGAGTTAGATAGGGAAAGAGGTCACGGTGATCGAATCTATTGAGTTTCGAAACTACAAAGTGCTGCGAGAAACGACATTGCCATTGGGCCGGTTTACCTTGCTCGTGGGCCCAAATGGCAGCGGCAAAAGTACGGCCATAGATGCATTGCGAAAGGTCGCGAGTGCCGGCTCCTTTACTTATCAAAGTCTTGTCACCGCGAGCCAACAGTCTGCTAAGTTCGTAGAGGTGGTCGTGAATTGGGGAGCAGCGTTTGAAGGGGATAGAATCAGGACGCGGTGGTCGACTACGCCAACTGTCGTTCAAGAATATACGCGATCGAACGGTGCACGTTTACCCGATGATCGGGTAAACGTGCTGCTCAAAATGCTGCAGGCAACGCCGATTTACTCGGTTGATGCGACTGCCATTGCTTCGCCGGTCACTTTGCAACCTCAAATGGAGTTAGGATCGAACGGTGGCAACTTGGCGGGTGTTCTCGATCGCCTCCGGGATCGTCACCCTGAACGATTTGAAGAACTAAACCAAGAGTTGAGTCGGTGGGTGCCGCAGTTCAACCGAGTCCTATTCGATACACCGGTCCAAGGACAACGGGCGTTGTTGTTGCGCACTCGGCATGCGCATCACGCAATCCCGGCGCATGATTTGTCCCAAGGAACGCTCTTTGCTCTCGCAATCTTAACTGTCGCATATATCTCTAATCCTGCTCCGATAGTGTGCTTTGAGGAGCCCGACCGTGGGCTACACCCCAGGCTTCTCCGTGACGTGCGGGATGCGCTGTACCGCCTGAGCTACCCCGAAAAATTCGGTGATAAGCGAGAGCCGGTGCAGGTAGTGGCGACAACTCATTCGCCATATTTTCTTGACTTGTTCACGGATCATCCTGAGGAAGTCGTAATTGCCCGCAAGGTCGAGCAGGAAGCGCGGTTTGAGCCCTTAGCTGCACGGAGCGATCTCCAAGAAATGTTGGGTAAGGCTCCCCTCGGTGAGATTTGGTATAGCGGGATTCTTGGTGGCGTTCCTCAAGAATGAATCTCGCCGTACTCAGCGAGTCCGCAGCTGATGAGGCGGCGATTAGGATACTGATCAACGGCATCCTTGGGCAAGAAACTATTCCGGTTAATATCCCGCCTTTGCGGTCGCGGGGTTGGCCCTCTGTTTTGAGGGTAATCCGGCCCGTCATGGGTCACCTTCACTATCAGACAGATGCTGATGCCTTCGTAGTGGTCGTAGATTCCAATACCAGCCCGGTGCACCAAAGTAGCCATGTCGAATCGGACGAGGCCAGCGAGGGATGTAGACTCTGCCAGTTGGAGAGCGCGCTGGGTGACGTGCAATCCCGACTCCGACCGTTGCCGGGACGCCGGGCAATCAAAACGGCCGTCGGCCTTGCTGTTCCAGCAATAGAGGCTTGGTATCGTTGTGAACGAGACGCAAGGGTTACCGAGGCGACGTGGATGGAGGGTTTAAGGTCGGGAGCCTTCCCGTACAGCAAGAACCGACTCAAGGAAGATATCTACGGTACGGATCGGCCATCACTCGAACATGAAACTGCCCGTGCCGTGGAAGAGGCGCAGCGGTTAGTCGGCGATCTTGGTTTGTTGGAAATATTTTTCCCAAACGGCTTTGGGGCGCTCGCGCAGAAAGTCCGAACCTGGCATTAGGCAGTCACGTTAGGTCTAGTGAGGAGGCGGGCGAACTCGCGCTCGCTGGCGTGGGCGAAGGCCGTTACGTGCGGCTGCCGGGCTTGATCGGAGACGATCCAGCTTTACAGAGCGGGCAGTCCTCTGGCTTGTAGGTTGGAATCGTTAGCGTGGCCAGCGCGGTCTGCTTTACGGAAAACGTTGCTGCGCCCCCGCTCCGATCAATGAGCGCGCCCACCCCTACCAGCAGTCCGCCGGCTTCTTCGACGACCTGAATGACCTCGCGGGTGGAGCCACCCGTGGTGATCACGTCCTCTACAACCAGGCAGCGCTCGCCGCGCGCGATCTGAAACCCCCGGCGAAGGCGCGTCGTCCCCGCTTCGCGCTCGGTGAAGAGGGCCCGGGCTCCAAGCGCGCGGGCCACCTCGTAGGCCACCAGGATCCCGCCGACAGCCGGCGCCACTACGACCTGAACGCTGTCGCCGGCAAAAGGCTTGCCGAGCTCCCGGCAGAGCCTCTCAGCGTGATCGGGATGCTCAAGGACCTTGGCCGATTGGAGATAGGTGTCAGAATGAGACCCCGAGGTGAGGAGGAAGTGCCCTCTGAGAAGCCCGCCCGCCTGCTCGTAGAGGGCGAGGACCTCCCGCTCCATCATGCCGTGGCCATTGCTTCCAGAATGGAGAGCGCGGCTTTGGCGGGGTCCGCGGCTTCTGTAATCGGACGCCCCACGACCAGATAATCAGCGCCGGCCTGGAGTACCATCTCAGGGGTGGCGACCCGGGCCTGGTCGCCGGCCTCGCTCCCCACCGGTCTCACACCCGGAGTGACGATCACCCACTCTCGCCCGAGCCCATTCCGAAGAGTGCGGATCTCCTGGGGAGCGGCCACGCTGCCGTCAGCTCCGGCAGCCTTGGCGAGCTGGGCCAGGTGAAGCACCTGGCCTTCTACCGAGAACGGCACGTTGAGTTCCCGCTGGAGGGCCGCGCGATCCAGGCTTGTCAGCACCGTGACAGCCAGGCAGAGGGGCTTCGCCAGTTTGAACTCTAAAGCCGCTGTCTTCGCCGCCTTGGCCCCGGCTTCCAGCATGGCGAGCCCTCCCGAGGCGTGGAGGGTCAGCATGGCGACCCCGAGCCGTGCCGCTTCCCGGACAGCCCCAGCAACGGTATTGGGGATGTCATGGTACTTGAGATCGAGAAAGACCTTTCCTCCTCGCTTTTGAATCAACTCCACGGCTGCCGGACCCGCCGCGGTGAAGAGCTGAGATCCAACCTTGAAGGTGGAGACCAACCCCTCGAGTCGCTCCAGAAGCGCTTCGGCCCGGGTCAGGCTCTCCACGTCCAGGGCGACGATGAGACGGTCCCGGGGGTCAGCCACGCGCGTAATACTCCTGGAGGGACTGGACCGTTAGCTCGCCTTTGAGGAGCATCTCGATCCCGGCAATGGCTGCCTGGGCTCCGTCCACGGTGGTGTAGTAGGGGATGCTCTGCGTGACCGCTGTCCGCCGAATCAGATAGGAGTCCTTCCTGGCGCGCCCGTCCTCCGGCGTGTTGAACACGAGCGCGATCTCGCCCTGTTTCATCAGGTCCACGATATTGGGACGCCAGCCTTCCGCAACCTTGTGGATGATCTCGGGGGCGAGCCCGTGGCGGGCCAGCACCTTGGCCGTGCCCTGGGTGGCAACGAGCGAGAATCCCATCTCAGCCAGCCGCTTGGCAACCTGGACGGCGGCCCGCTTGTCGCGATTCTTCACCGAGATGAACACCTTTCCCGCCGTGGGGAGCGGCGAGCCCGCCGCGAGCTGGGACTTCACGTAGGCCTTCCTGAAGTCCCGATCGATCCCCATGACCTCGCCGGTGGACTTCATCTCCGGTCCGAGGACCACGTCGACGCCCGGAAACTTGACGAACGGGAACACGGACTCCTTGACCGCGATGTGAGAAATCTCGCGCTCCTCGGTAAAGCCAAGTTCAGCGAGCGTGTTCCCGAGCATCGCCTTGGTCGCCAGCTTGGCCAACGGCACGCCGATGGCCTTGGAGACGAAGGGGATGGTGCGGGACGCCCGGGGATTCACCTCGAGGACATAGAGAGTCTCGTTCTTCACGGCGAACTGCACGTTGATGAGCCCGACGACACCCAGCTCTCTCGCCAGCGCCCGGGTCTGGGCTTTGAGGCGCTCGACCTGGTCATCCCCGAGAGTGTAGGGGGGAAGCGCGCACGCTGAGTCGCCCGAGTGAATCCCGGCCTTCTCGATGTGCTCCATGACCCCCCCGATTACGACGCGTTCCCCGTCGGAGAGGGCATCCACGTCGATTTCCAGCGAGTCCTCCAGGAACTTGTCCACCAGGATCGGGTGCTCTGGCGACACGCGGGCGGCCTCCGAAATATACCGGGCGAGGTCCGCCTCCTCCCAGACGATCTCCATGGCTCGCCCGCCGAGGACGTAGGAGGGGCGCACCAGGACCGGGTAGTCAATGGTGGCGGCGATCCTTCGGGCCTCGTCGAAGGAGCGCGCGATCCCGCACGGCGCCTGGGCTAAGCCGAGCGAGGTCAGGAGCGCGCTGAACCGCTCCCGGTCCTCGGCCCGATCGATGGCGTCGGGCGAGGTGCCGAGGATCGGGACGCCGGCCTTCTGGAGGGGCACAGCCAGCTTGAGCGGCGTCTGCCCCCCGAACTG
>CAYFIG010000100.1:5237-7148 GCA_964342905.1 uncultured bacterium | reverse complement strand
TCGCCCGTTCAGGATTGAGGTGCCCGACAGCGTGCTGGAGGACCTCCGCGCACGCTTGAGCCGCACGCGGTGGCCTGATGAGATTCCCGGCAGCGGTTGGCGCTACGGCACCGACCTCGCGTACATGAAAGATCTGGTCGCCTACTGGCGCGATGGGAATCTCGACCTTGATGACCTCGGCTCCATACTCAGCGAGGTAGGTGGTCGCGGTCGGGCCGAGGAAAATGGTTCCCAGATCTATGACCCGAAGTCCGCGGAGCGCCTCCGGGTTGGCGAAGATCTTGGCGGGATCGAAGAGGGCGTGCGTCCACTCGAAATAGGCCGGAGAGGTCATGGCGCCACGACTCTAGCAAAACGGGTTGCCTAAGATCAACGGCGTGTGCCGGTGCGGGCGACCGCGTCGGCTGCTCCTCCTGGCTCGACCCCGCCCCTCACCGGCCGTGACAGATTGAAAGTGGACAGAATTTCTGACCTCTGCTAGAATGACGCCGTGAAGGTCGTTCCGGCGTCCAAGTTCAAAGAGCGCTGCCTGGCGCTCCTCGACCGCGTCGATGCGGAGGGGATCGTCATCACCAAGCACGGAAAACCCGTGGCCAAGCTGATCCCCATCGACGCGGAGCCGGCTACGCTCATCGGGAGCCTGAAGGGCAAGCTCCGGATCAAGGGCAAGATCCTCACGACCGGTCTCGCGTGGGATGCTCAATCTCGACACGCACGTCCTGCTCTACGCGCTCGCCGGTGAGCTGACACGCAGGGAGACTACGCTTCTTTCGCGCGAAGCGTGGAGCATCTCGGCGATCGTGATCTGGGAAATCGGCAAGCTCGCGGAACTGGGGCGGATCGAGGTCGACCTCGACGATGCGGAGCTTGTGCGGACCCTGGCCAGGATTCATGTCTGGCCGCTCACGCTGGACGTTTGCCGCGCGATCCCGCAGCTCGATTTCCGCGGCGATCCGGCCGATGAGATCATCGCGGCGACCAGCCTCGTCCACCGCGTGCGACTCGTGACGAGGGATGCGCGAATCCGGAAGTCGAGGCGTGTCCCTCTGATCGCGTGATCGGCCCATCGCGCCGCTCCTCACCGCGGTATTTGCCCGGGTCTTCAGTGCTTTACGCCCACTCACGAAGCTCGTCCCGGCGGCGGAAATGGCCGTGACACAACCGCAATTCGCTAGTCCCCGCACCGGCCATTGACAGGCGTTGTGGCCGGCCAAGAAATCGCACCCTAAATCGCACCTCAAACGCACCTTTGCTATGATTACCCGCGAACTCATCCGGCCTGAGAAAGGAGCGGCCCCGATGGTCCAGCAGGACGAAAGGACCCAGCAGGCCCTCGCCTACATCCGCCACCAAGCCTCCAAAAGCCTGCCCGACCTGCGAGCCCTCGTGGAGCGCACCGCTGCGGACTGCGGCTGCGGGTTGGAGGGTATCAGCGAGCGGCAGGCGCGCTTTAAGCCTGGCGACGAGTGGTCCGTCAAGGAAGTGCTGGACCACCTGATCTACGCCACGGCCCTGGTCACCGAGCGCATCCGCGATCTCGCCGCCGGGAGGGCTCCTCGGCCCTTCACTGCGGACAGCAACGCTGGCCGGTCCACGCAGCCCATCCAGGAGCTACGACAGGAGATGGCGCGGCGTTTGGAGGAGACCGTGGCGCTGGTAGGCTCTCTGCCAGAAGGAGACCCGCGCCCCGGGACCTGGGACCACCCGTCCGTCGGTCCCCTGAACCTCAAAGAGCTGATCGCCTTCCATCGGCTGCATGTCATGGATCACGTCCAGCAGATCGAGAAGATCAAGGCCGACCCTGGCTACCCGGCGAACTGAAGCCCACCTAATTTCCTTAAGAGCCGTTGGAATGAGCGGGGATCTCAATGCCAGATGCCGGACCGCCTGTGCTCCCGGACAGCTCGCCTG
>CAYFIG010000100.1:849-5227 GCA_964342905.1 uncultured bacterium | reverse complement strand
TGCCCTGCTCGAGGCGGGCACCTTCTACCCGGCCCCCAGGATGACGGCTGAGGAGCGCCTCCGCTGGTATGCCCGGGTCTTCGAGTGCGTGGAGGTCAACGGGGGAAGTCTCCGAGTCTCTCCCCTCCGGATCGGGCGGTGTACGAGCAGCGGTGCGGATGTGAGGCCGTGCCGTCGCCCCAGGTTCCGGCAGCTTCCACTCGCTCGTCGGCCTAAGCCTGTCGCTTTCCGTCCAAAAAATGCGACATTGACAGTCCCTTCAACCACACCTAGACTCTCCCCAGCTTTCACAAGCTGAACGTCCGGCCCTCGGGAGGCAGCCATGCTCCTGGCCCGTGCTCTCATCGTCACCCTCGCCCTCGGCATCCTCGTCGCGCCGTTCGTCTCCACGGCGGAGCAGCCGGGAAAGGTCCCTCGGATAGGCGTTCTCACGGGTCTATCACCCGAAGGGGCTCCCTATATCTATGGCCTCCGCGAAGGGCTGCGTGAGCTCGGCTACGTGGAGGGTCAGACCATCACCATTGAGTGGCGATGGACGCAGGGGACGGCCAAACGGTTCCCCGACCTCGCCGCCGAGTTGGTGCAACTCAAGGTTGACGTCATCGTTGCGGGAAGTAACCCAGGGATACTGGCAGCGCAGAAGGCGACGAGAACGATCCCCATTGTCATGGTGCTAGCTACTTTCCGGTGCAAAAATGAGTGGTGAGCGGCGCCATTCCTCAGCAGGGAGGACCGACGGTGGGGTCAGGTCCCTCCTGGTTTCCTTTTTCTGCCTCGGACCCGAGTTCACTGCACCTGCCTCACGTCTTTCGCGGTCCCGCACGCCCCAGGACGCAGAGGTTATTGGCGATCACCCCGAGGCCGACCCACCGCTCCATCCCGTCGGGGCCTCGATACCGGCACCGCCTGAGCCCATGCCGGCGTTTGAGGACACTGATCCGCCCCTCGCAGCCGGTCCGCCACCGGAGTGCCCGGCGAAACCACCGCTGTCGCTGATGGGCGCGCCGGGCGGGCGACAACCGGCCGCGCGTGGGCAGGACCACGCGGCGAACACCCCGCGCCGTGGCCGCTCGTTCGTTTCTTCCCGAGGCAAAGCCCGCATCGGCGACCGCCAGCCGCGGGGGGCGGCCGAAGAGCCACTCGTGGCGCTCCAGGGACGGTTCCCAGAGGTCCCCGTCGGCCACGCGCCTCGCACAGATTTCGTAGTCCGTGATGACCTGAGCCTCGGCCTCCTGGAGCTTCACGAGCTTGCCGAACTCCGTGGGCTTGGCGGCCTTGCCCTTGCGGATGGCCTCGGTGTGCGGCTCGAAGAGGCTCAGCACCTTGTCCGGGTAGTGGGTGTCGCCCTTGAACACCCCCGCCCGGGTTTGCGCGAGCACGCGTCGGACCAGGCCGACAGTCTCCTGCAGCCGCCGGCCCAGCGTCGCCACCCCCTCGTTGGACTTCTTCCCGATCTGCCGGCCCACGGCCTCGGCCTGCCGGACGACGGCGCGCGTGATCGTCATGACCTCGCGATAGAGCTGCCTCATCCGGGCCTTCACCGACTCCCGCGCTGCCTGCCGGCTGTGTTGCGCGATCTCGAAGACCCGCCGGCCGACGCTTCGCATCCGGTTGCGGGCACGCGGGATCGCCTCGCCCGTTACCTGGCGGAGCTTCTTCATGGTCCGGGTCAGCACCCGGACCCCGTCGGCCAGGAGCGTGCTGTCGGTGGGGTAGTGGATATTCGTCTCCACCACGGTCGTGTCCACGCGCATCCGGAAGCCCCGGACGACCTTCCGCTGCCGGGCCAGGGCGACCAGCCGGGCGACGATCCCTTTGAGCACGTCCGGTCCCACGAGCTGGGCGAGGCGGATCAGGGTCTTCGCGTCCGGGACCCGCTCACAGTCGATCCGGCAGAAGGCCCGGTAGACGAGGCTCCCCCGCACCTCGCGCTCACACTCGTCGAAGCTCCAGTCAGAGAGGGGCTTGAGCACCAGCATCCGGAGCACCACCGCCGCAGGGGTCCCGAGCCGACCCCGGACCCGACTCATGGGCCGGCGCCGCCCGAGCGCATCGGCCACGAGATCGAGGAGCCCCTCATCGTCGAGGACTTCGTCGATCCGCCGCAGAGCGGGGTCCCAGAGCTTGTCGCCGTCGGGCAGCAGGACTTCGAAGACGCTTCGCTGGACGTATTCGCGACGAACCATTCCCCCTCCGCTGAGGCCGGCCGGCCCCGGTGTGTGGTCGGCGCGACGCCCACAGACGCTGCCGGTTCAGCTCGGCCAGCGCCCGCCCCACCGCCTGCAGCTCCTGCCACGCCTCGACCCCGGCGCGCATGGCCGCCGCCAACGCTTGGGGGACGTAGTACCCCTGCGTGCGCCCTTCGGGTCCCCGGAAGCTCACGTAGAGATGCGGCCCGTGCTTGGGCCCCTGGTGGCAGTGGCACCCCGGCCGCCCGCAGGTCCGGTAGGTCTCCGAGAGCGTGCCAAAGAGGATCTGCGGAGCGAGGTGCCGGAGGCGACGGAGGAGGGCGTCGCGAGACCGGTGTGAGGACATAACCGATGCCATCACTTACGAGCATCTCGCGACCCCTGGCGGCCTGTCAAGAAAAAACGACGCGTTTGGACAGGTTCTCGCTGGGCCGACCCGCTAAACATCAGGGGGAAGACCATCATTTTGCACCGGAAAGTAGCTACCGATCCTATTGGCCTTGGGTTCGTTGCCAGCCTCGCGCGGCCGGGCGGGAACATCACGGGGGTGACCACCCAGTCCACCGAGCTAATGCCCAAACGTTTGCAACTCCTCAAGGAGGCAGTTCCAAACCTCTCCCGGGTCGCCGTCCTCTGGGAGCCTGAGCCAGGCCGCCGAGAGACAGCGAGCGAAGCGGAGGCTGCCGCCCGAGCATTGGGGGTGCAGGTTCAACTTGTGGAGACGCGAAGCCCCAGCGAGCTTGACAGCGCCTTCGCGGCGATGACCAGAACGGGCGCGGGCGCAGTCCTCGTCCTGGGGAGCACAATGGTCATGGGCCACCGAGTACAGATCGCGGAAGTCGCGGCAAAGAGCCGCCTACCGACGATGTGCGTAGCAGTGGAGTATGTGAAGGCCGGCTGTCTCATGTCCTACTCTACGAGTTTCGGCGAGCGGTACCGGCGCGCCGCCTACTACGTGGACAGGATCCTGAAAGGAGCCAAGGCCGCCGATCTGCCCGTGGAGCACCCACGCGGTTCGAGCTGGTCATCAATCTCAAGACCGCCAAGGCCCTCGGCCTCACGATCCCGCAGTCCGTCCTCATCCGGGCGGACAAGGTGATCCAGTAGGCGACGATCCTGATCTTCCGGGTTGTCGCCTTCCCTCCATAAAAGCGACAGTCCTTGCGCCTAACCCTCGTGTTTCGTTGAATTTCCACTCCGTGGGAAAATCCATTTGCGACATCTTGTCGCTTTCCGTCGATAGAGACGACACGGTTCCTCTTCACCCCTCGTCGTCCGTAGGCTTCTTCGGGGTGCGAACAAATGCGTTACGTCATAAACCCTGGCAGAGTGCTAACCCACTCAGTTTCCTAAAGAGCCATTAAATCGGGGGAGGCGGCGAGTTCGGAGCGGCAGATGCTTTGACCTTGGTGCTCAATTCGTCGCAGCCATAACGGGAATATGCCGACCAGTGTTTGTCGGCAACGGGCGAGTTCCGGAGGGCTTTGACAAGTTCTCGAAACCCCTGATAGAGTCGGCGCAGTCGTTGCAAGCCCGAGGACCAGGATATGCCGACCAGCATATCCAATAGTTGGGCCGGCTTGAAGGAGCCGAGAAAGAGGCAACATGGACCAGCGCGCATGGGCATGACCTGTCCTGGGCGGGATCGCCGATGAATCCACGAGTGAGAGCGTTAGGAGAGACAGTCCTCCGAGTTAAGGATCTCGAAGCGGTCAAGCGCTTCTACACGGATATCGTCGGTCTCGACATCCTCCGGGAGTTCGACCGAATCGCCTTTCTGAAGGTCTCTGATGGGTACGGCGGCCACACTCAGATCATCGGGTTGTTCTACGAGTCGTTGCGCGTCCCGTTTCCGAAGGATCCGCACGAGCCGGTCCACCTCGAGCAAACATCGCTCCACCACTTCGCGCTTGAGATCGACAAGAACGATTTCGAGGGGGAGCTGAACCGCCTACGGACCCTGGGAGTCGAGGTGACCACGTTCGAGCATCGGTGGTGTCATTGGCGCTCGCTGTACGTGAGGGACCCCGAAGGGAACATTCTGGAGCTCGTGTGCTACGACGAGTCGATCCACTAGTCGGCCCAATCAGTAGATGGGCCGACGATCGCGCCCGACGTAGAGGAAGGAGATGGGTAACATGATTCGCGCCGTTGAGGTTCGGCCGTTACCGAACTACAGGATCTGGCTG
>CAYFIG010000100.1:0-839 GCA_964342905.1 uncultured bacterium | reverse complement strand
CTGTCCGGGATAGGCCGCCGGAATAACCGGGACTTCCCGCAGCTCACTTAACAGTTATGCGAACCGTCACGCACGACAGAGAGGACGAAGGAGGTCGCTGAGATGATTCGGCCGGTGGAGGTTCGGCCGTTACCGAACTACAGGATCTGGCTGCGGTACGCGGACGGCACTGAGGGAGAGGTTGACCTCTCGCATCTGGCAGGCCAGGGGGTATTCGCGGTGTGGCAAGAGGAGGGGGTGTTCGCCAAGGTGAGGCTCGGCCCTCACGGAGAAATCGAGTGGCCTGGCGAGGTGGACTTGTGTCCGGACGCTCTCTACCTGAGGGTGACGGGCAAGAAGGCAGAGGAAATCTTTCCGGCTCTTCACGGACCGAGGGCGGATGCCTGAGCTCTGCCGCTTTTACGGTATCGTGATCAAGATGTTCTACGACGACCACAACCCGCCGCACTTTCATGCTGAGTACGGTGAGTACGAAGTCCGGGTGGACATCAACACCCTGGCGATTTTCGGTGGGAGGTTGCCGGCCCGCGCGTTGGGCATGGTCACGGAATGGGCTTCACTTCACCAGCGGGAACTGCTTGACGCTTGGGAGAGGGCCAAGCGCATGGAGCCGCTGGGGAAGATTGAACCGCTTCCCTGATGCATGGCGGCATGTCGCATAACCCATCCCTGCACCTGCCGGGCCGCTTCGCGACCCGCAGGTGAGGGGCGGCGTTAGGCTTAGCGGAACCCGAAGGACCTAGAGCAAATGGCTAAGGTAAGGTTAGGAGGGCGTCGTCCCCGGGCGACCGGAGAGAGCAGTGGACCGCCCCGTTAACGTCATCTCCTACGCGGGCGCG
>CAYFIG010000099.1:5804-7157 GCA_964342905.1 uncultured bacterium | reverse complement strand
AGCCGCAAACGGAGGCGACATGAGCAAGCGGATCATGGTCATCGAAGACCATGAGGGCTTCCACGGCCCCATCACCGTCCACAACGTCCTCCGCCTGAAGGGATAGCATGATGCGCCGCAGACGCAAGGCGGGCCAGGAGGTGGCTGCTGCTGAGACATCTGGCATCATCGGCGGCTCTGCGATGGACGCCCAGCCGGTGTTGAACGCCATCGCCCGGACGGCTGCCCCGCTCTGCGACGCAAATGACGCCCTCATCTTCCGCGTCGAGGGCGACTGTTACCGGCTGCTAGCCAAGTACGGGCGCGTGCGCACCAAAAGCGTGATCGGCGAGACGTTTCCCCTCCGCCGCGGGCGTATCGTCGGACGCGCCGTGTTCGATCGGCGGACGGTTCACATCCGAGACCTGGCGATCGCCGTGCGGCGCGACTTTAAGGAGATGGCGACCGCCCAACGCGCGGACGGTGTGAGGACCGTCCTCGCCACGCCCTTGCTGATCAATGGCGCGGCCATGGGCGCCATCCTGATCCGCCGCACCACCGTACGTCCCTTCACCGCCAAGCAGATCACCCTGCTCAAGACCTTCGCCGACCAGGCGGCCATCGCCATTGAGAATGCTCGCCTGTCGCAGGAGCTCCGGCTCCGGAACCGCGAGCTCACCGAAGCGCTTGAGCGGCAGACAGCGACCGCCGAGATCCTGCGGGTGATGAGCAGCTCGCCGACCGACGTCCAGCCGGTGCTGGATGCCGTAGGCGAAAGTGTCGCACGGCTCTGTGACGCAAAAGATGCCCACATCTTTCGCCTCGATGGCGATGTCCTCCGGCTGGTGGCCTCCTATGGGTCGCTCCCGATCATCCCGGCAAGCGAGGGAATCCTGGCCAGCCGTCAGTCCGCAATTGGTCGGGCCATCGTGGATCGGCGCACGATCCATGTCCATGACCTTGCGGCAGAGATCGAAACCGAGTTCCCGGGAAGCAAGACCTACCAGCAACGCTTCGGTACTCGGAGCATGGTCGCCACGCCGCTGCGGCGCGAAGGGATTCCCATCGGCGCAATCCTTATTCGACGAATGGAAGTCCGACCGTTCTCGGACAGGCAGATCGAACTCCTCGAGACGTTCGCCGACCAGGCCGTGATCGCCATCGAGAACGTCCGCCTCTTCCAGGAACTTCAGGCCCGCACCCAGGAGCTGACACGCTCGCTCGAAGAGGTTCGCGCGCTAAGCGACGTCAGCCAGGCGGTCAGCTCGTCGCTCGAGCTGCAGCAGGTACTCGACACGGTCATGCGCTACGCCGTGAACCTCTCGAATTCCGATGGCTGCGCCGTCTTCGAGTTCAATCCGGCCCGCCAGGCCT
>CAYFIG010000099.1:0-5794 GCA_964342905.1 uncultured bacterium | reverse complement strand
GGGTCGCGAGCCACAACTTGAGCCGCGAGTTCCTTGAGGCGATCCAGGCCACGCCGATCGATCCGAACCGGGGATGGGTCAGGCGGGCGGCCGAGAGCGGCCAGCCCTTTCAGTACCCCGACGTGGCGGTTGCCGAGGACTTCGTGTTCCGCGAGGCGACGCTCAGGGAAGGGTTCCGGGCGATGCTGGCTGTCCCCATGGGCGGCCGAACCATCACGCGCGGCCTCGTGCTGTACCGCCGGGCGCCGGGGCCATTCGACGACCGGGTCGTGGATCTCCTGATCGCGCTGGCCAGTCAGTCCAAAGTCGCCATCCAGAACGCGCGGCTATTTCAGAACGTCCAGAACCAGCGCGTTCAGCTTGAAAACATGTCGAAGACCATGGAGCAGCTGTACCGCCTGAGTGTCTCGATCCAGGCCGCGCCGACCTTGCCCGAGCGGCTGCAACTGATTTTGAAGGCGGTCCAGGAGGTCATCGGGTTCGATCGGGCGGTGATCTGGCTTCCAGACCTCGCGGAGGAGCACATGGAGGTCAGCGCCAGTGTGGGAATGGGGGAGCACCCGACGGAATACCGGATTCCCATCGATGCGATCCGAAGCCTGAGGAGAGCGTTTCGCGAGCAGGCAGAGATCGTCTTCGACGGCATCGAGAAGATTCCGGCTGAGTATCGCTTGCCGCCTGAGTATGCGGGCATGACGCTATTCCGGTCGACGAACTTCGCGGCGCTCCCGCTGGTCGCCCGGGGCAGGACCGTTGGGCTCTTGGTCGTGGACAACCGGGGAAGCCGGAAGCCCATTGCCCCCAATCTGGAGATCCTCCGGATGTTCGCCGCGGACGCCGCGGTCGCCATCGAGAACGCCCGCCTCTTCCAGGAGATTCGGGAGAAAGGGCGCCAGCTCGAGATCGCGAGCAAGCATAAGTCCCAGTTCCTCGCCAACATGAGCCACGAGCTCCGGACTCCCCTGAACGCCATCCTCGGCTATACGGAGCTGATCCTGGACAGCATCTACGGCGAGGTGGCTGACAAGGTTCGGGACGTCATGGAGCGGATCGAGAAGAGTGGCCGCCATCTCCTCGGCTTGATCAACGACGTCCTCGACCTCTCCAAGATCGAGGCCGGCCAGCTCACCCTTGCCCTCACCGACTACTCCCTCAAGGACGTGGTCCAGACGGTCATCACCGCGGTGGAAGCCCTGGCGGCGGAGAAGAAGCTCGCCCTGAAGGTCGCCGTGTCCATCGACCTCCCCCCCGGCCGGGGCGACGAGCGCCGCCTCACCCAGGTCCTCCTGAACCTGGTCGGCAACGCCATCAAGTTCACCGAGGCCGGCGAGGTCCGGGTCCAGGCCACGGCCTCCGACGGCGCCTTCCTCGTCTCGGTGGCCGACACAGGCCCGGGGATTGCGGAAGCCGATCAGCAGAAGATCTTCGAAGAGTTCCAGCAAGCTGACAGCTCCAGCACCCGGAGGAAGGGCGGCACTGGCCTCGGCCTCTCCATCGCCAAGCGGATCATCGAGCTACACGGTGGGCGGATCTGGGTGGAGTCGAGCCCGGGGCAGGGCTCGACCTTCTGCTTCACCCTGCCGGTGCGCGTCGAGCCGCAAACGGAGGCGACATGAGCAAGCGGATCCTGGTGGTTGAGGACCAAGAAGACAACCGGCGTATCGTCCGTGACCTCCTCACGAGCGCCGGCTACGAGATGATTGAGGCCGTCACGGGCGAGGAAGGCGTGGCCGCCGCCGAAACGCATCGCCCTGACCTTATCCTCATGGACATCCAGCTCCCCGGCGTCGACGGCTACGAGGCCACGCGCCGGATCAAGGCCAACCCCGCACTCCGCCAGATCCCGATCATCGCCGTGACCTCCTACGCGCTGAGCGGCGACGATGTCAAGGCGCGCCAGGCCGGGTGCGATGCTTACGTGGCAAAGCCTTTCAGTCCCCGCGCGCTCCTGGCCAAGATCCGCGAGTTCCTGCCATAGACCACTCTTGGAGAACCCGTCGTGAGAACGCCGCCGCGGATTCTCATCGTGGACGATAACCCCACGAACCTGGACATCTTCCAGACCCGCCTCGCCGTCCACGGCTACGAGATTCTCACCGCGACCGACGGCGAAGAGGCGCTGGCCATCGCCAGAGAGAAGCAGCCTGACCTGATCCTGCTGGACATCATGATGCCCAAGATGGACGGGATCGAAGTCTGCCGCCATCTCAAAGCGGACGCCTCCCTCCCGTTTCTGCCGATCGTCATGGTCACCGCCAAGGCGGACTCCAAGGACATTGTGGCCGGCCTTGAGGCGGGGGGCGACGAATACCTGACGAAGCCTGTGGACCAGGCAGCGCTGGTGGCCAGGGTCAAATCGATGCTGCGGATCAAGGCCCTTCACGACACGGTTCAGGAGCAAGCCGCGCGACTCGAAGCGCAGGCGGCCGAGCTTTCTGAGTGGAACCGGACTCTCGAGCAACGGGTGGCGGAACAACTGGCCCAGCTCGAGCGCCTGGGTCGGCTCAAGCGCTTCTTCTCCCCCCAGCTTGCCGAGTTGATCGTTGCTGGCGGCGCCGAGGACCCCCTCAAGACTCACCGGCGGGAGGTGACGGTGGTCTTCCTGGACCTCCGGGGCTTCACCGCTTTTGCCGAAACCTCCGAGCCCGAGGAGGTTATGGGCGTCCTCCGCGAGTACCACGCCGAGATGGGAAAGCTGATCCTTGTCCACGAGGGAACGCTCGAGCGCTTCACCGGCGACGGGATGATGATCTTCTTCAACGACCCTGTGCCCGTGCCGAACCCCGCCGAGCGGGCGATCCGGATGGCGCTGGCGATGCGGGAGCGGGTAGCGGAGCTGACCCAGACGTGGCGGAAGCGGGGCTACCAGCTCGACTTCGGCGTCGGCATCGCGCAGGGTTACGCTACCATCGGGGCCATCGGCTTCGAGGGACGCTGGGACTACGGGGCCATCGGCTCCGTCCTCAACCTCGCCTCCCGCCTCTGTGGGGAGGCTAAGCCCGGCCAGGTTTTGATCTCCCAGCGCCTGCTCGGGACCGTGGAGGAGCTAGTGGAGGTGGAGCCCGTGGGTGACCTCTCCCTCAAGGGCCTCCTCAAGCCCGTGGCTGCCTTCAACGTGGTGAGACTCAAGGGTCGAGGGGCCTGACCCGAAAGAAAAAGGGGGACAACAATGGCAAAGCGACAATGGCTTCCGTACGCGATAGGCGCGGTGCTGGCGGGGGCGCTCGCTCTGTGGCCGACCGGAGCGCAGGCTCAGATGGGGCCGGTAAAGATGGAATGGTTCTCTTGGTCCATCTTTCGGTTTACGTCGCCGACAGGAAAGGTTATCGTCACGAACCCGTTCGTTGAGAACCCGGACAGCCCCGTCAAGGTGGCCGATTTTCCGAAGGTGGACGCGATCCTGGTAGCGGACGGCCACCGCGATGAGGTGGGCTCAGCCGCCGAGATCGCTCTCAACACTGGAGCAAAGATTGTCTCGACCTTCGAGATGGCGAGCACGTATTTCGAGCCAAGAAACGTGCCTGTGACTCAGATCCTGCGCAGCAACCCCGGCGACTGGAACAAGATCGATGGCATCACGATCCGCAACGTCAACTCGGTTCACGGCTCCGGCACCGTGGACAAAATGTATGGCGGGGCGGCCATGGGGTTCATGATCAGGTTCGAGAATGGCCTGACGGTCTATTTCGCGGGGAGCACCGCCCTCACCATAGACATGCAGCTCTGGGGCAGCCTCTACAAGCCGGACGTGGCGATTCTCCCTCTCTCGGGCGGCCGGGATCCGCAAGACATCGTCCACATGGTTCGCTTGTTAAGAACCGAGAACCCCAACCTGAAGACGGTCATTCCCCACCACCACCGCCTCAAGCCGCCTCCGGGCGCCCCGACTCCTGCCGACATGGAGAATGCTCTCAAAGCGGCCGGCCTTCCGGTCACGGTGCTGAACCCGGAATTGAGCAAGGTGTACGAGCTGAGTAAGTAGCTCCCACCATCGGTGGCGAACTGACTCACCACTGGGTGGAGTAGCCGCCGTCGACCGGGATCACGGCTCCGGTCACGAAATCTGACGCCGGGCTCGCGAGGAAGACCGCCACGCCCGCCAGGTCGTCGGGCATGCCCCACCGCCCTGCCGGTGAGCGAGCCAGGACCCGCTCGTTGAGGCCCGGCACATCCTTCCGCGCCTGCCTCGTCAGGTCGGTATCAATCCAGCCCGGCAGAATGGCGTTGACCTGGATCCGATCCTTGGCCCAGGCCGAGGCCAGCGCCTTGGTGAGCTGGACGATCCCGCCCTTGGAAGCCCCGTAAGCAGCCGCAAAGCTAGCGCCGAAGATGGACAGCATCGAGCCCACGTTGATGATCTTGCCACCGCCGGCACTCACCAGGTGCGGATACGCAGCCTTTGAACAGAGAAATGCCGAGGTCAGGTTCGTCTCGATGATCTGATGCCACTCCTCCAGGGTGTAGACCTCGGGCGCCTTGCGGATATTGATCCCCGCGTTGTTCACCAGGATGTCAAGCCTGCCGAAGCGATCCACGGTCGCCGCCATGAGCGCGTTGACCGAGCGCTCCTGGGCCACATCAACCTGGACGGCGATGGCCTGGGCGCCCAGGGTTTCTAGCTCATTGACAGCCTGGGCGCTCTTGGCGCGGTTCCGGGCCGCGACCACCACGTGGGCGCCTGCTTCAGCGAACCCCCGGGCCATGCCGAGGCCGATCCCGCCGTTGCCACCGGTGACGATGGCCACCCGTCCGCTCAGGTCGAAACGCTTCATCTTCCCCTCCCCTTGAACGGGCTAGCCGGTGCTGTCGTCGATGAGGCCCACGACGGAGCCGACGGGGACAGTCCGGCCCGCGGGGGCAGTGATCTCGCTCACCACCCCAGCGACTTCAGCTTCGATCACGACGTCGGCCTTCTCGGTCTCGACTTCGAGGAGCGGCGTCCCCGGTGAGACGCGGTCGCCGACCTTCACGAGCCAGGCCTTGATGTCGCACTCGAGGGTATCCATCCCGAGCTTGGGGATCCGGATCTCGCGCATGCCACTCACGCCCTGGAGACCGCCAGGAGAGCCCGGCACTCTTCGAGGAGCCGGTCACGGGACGGGAGCACGTACGCCTCCAACGGCGGGCTGAAGGGGACGGGCACATCCGCGCGCGTGAGGCGGCGGATCGGGCCCCGGAGCGAGTCCCAAGCCTCTTCGGCGATGATGGCGGAAAGCTCAGCGGCGTAGCCGCAGGTGCGGTTCGAGTCGTCGAAGAGGACCACGCGTCCGGTCTTTCTCACCGAGGCGAGGATGGTCTCTCGATCCAGCGGCAGGAGGCTGCGCGGGTCCACCACCTCGGCCGCGATCCCCTCGGTGGCCAGCGTCTCGGCGCACTTGAGCGCCTCGGGAACGAGCGGACCGACCGCGACGATGGTGAGGTCACTCCCCTCGCGCTTCACCTCAGCCTGGCCGAGCGGGATCGTGTACTCGCCCTCGGGGACGGCCCCTTTCATGGGCAGAAGCGCGGCTGGGGCAAAGACTACCACCGGGTCGTCCTCGCGGATCGCGGCCTTGAACAGCCCCTTGGCATCGCGGGGCGTCGAGGGCATCACGGCCTTCATCCCCATGTGGACCAGGAGCGGATAGGGATGGTCCGAATGCTGGCCGGCCAGGCCGCGGCGAGCCCCGGAGGCGACCACGAGATAGGTGACAGGGATCTTGCCCTGCCCGCCCATCATGTAGCGGAGCTTCTGGGCCTGATCCACGAGCTGGTCGAAGGCCACGAAGACGAGCGAGTTGATCTGGTACTCCAC
>CAYFIG010000098.1:0-7219 GCA_964342905.1 uncultured bacterium | reverse complement strand
ATCCACGACGGCCATCGGGAGATCCAGCTCTGGCATCCGGGAGGCCCCGCCCACACGGTGGGCGACACCGCGGTCTATCTTCCCAAGGAAAAGGTCCTCTTCGCGGGCGACATCGCCTTCCACTACGTCACGCCGCTGGCCTTCCAGGGGCACGTGGGGAACTGGATCAAGGCGGCGGACCGGCTCCTCGCCTTCGACGCGGAAGCCATCATTCCTGGCCACGGCCCCATCGGCACCAAGGCCGATCTGAAGAAGATGCGGGACTATCTCGCGTTGGTCCGTCGAGAGGCGAAGCGGCGCTTCGATGCGGGGATGTCCCCCGAGGAAGCCGCCCGGGACATCCGGCTCGGCATCTACGCCAGATGGCGAGAGGCGGAGCGAATCCTCCCGAACGTCATGCGGTGCTATCAGGAGTTCAGGAACGAGCTCGACCGGCCGTTGGACTTGGTCAGGATGATCGAGGGAATGGAGCGCCTCCGCGGCGCCCCGGCCGACCACGCGTGCCTCTGACTCACGCGCCTTGAGGGCCGGAGCCGAAGCGGAACATCCCCGTCTCGAGACCGAGCGCGCTCTTGCCGATCGCTTCCAGCATCCGATCCACCGTGGGCGGCATGAGGGTGCAGGTTCTCAGATCCCTGAACGCGCGCTCCACCGGGTAGTCCTTGTAGGCCCCGCGCCCGCCCACCACCTGGAGCGCCTTTGAAGTGACCTGAAGGCCGACCTCGGTGGCGAGATACTTCGCCTTGTTGGCCAATAGCGCCCGCTCCACCATGTCGGCGTTCTCCCAACTGGCCGCCGAGTTGGCGAGGACCAGCAACGCCGCGTCCAGCTGCGTCCGCAGCTCGCCAATGTGACGCTGGACAATGGGATCTTGGGCGACCGCGATGTTCTCGGGCCTCACGATGCGCTTTTTGACGTAGTCCATCGCGAACTCCAGCGCCGCTTCGGCGAGACCCAGGTAGATCGCGGCGTAGCCGAGACCGAAGCTCTCCACCACACCGACCCGGATCGCCGACCCGGGATCGCCCAGCACAGCGTCCCGGGAGACGCGCACTCCCGTGAGGTTCACCGATGGGCTATAGGTGGCACGCATGCCGAGCGTGTTCCATTTCCCGTCGGTGGAGATTCCGGGGGTCTCGGCGGGAACGAGCGCCTGGAGGAGCGACTTGGACATGTCCGCCTCGCCGTCAAGCGCGCACCAGAGCATGTAGTAAGAGGCGCCGTGGGCCATGGTGCAGAAATGTTTCACCCCGTCTATGACGTAGTCCTCCCCCTCGGACCTGATCGTGGTCTCCATCAAGAAGGTGCGGGAGAGGCTCACGGCCGGCTCGCTCCCCCAGCTGCCGAAGAGCTTGCCGTGCTCGATCACCTCCGCGTAGTAGCGGCGTTTCTGCCCGTCGGTGCCGAGGGCGTCGATGAAGCGCATGACCGTGGAGTGCATGTGGAGCGTCATCGCACTGTTCGCGCACCCCTTGGCCACGGTCCGGATCACAGCGATGTAGGTGGGCATGTCGAGCCCCAGGCCGCCGTGGACCTTCGGGATCGTCCCGCTCAGGAACCCCGCGCGCCAGAGGTCGCGCCAGCTCTCCACCGGGTTCGTCCCCTGCCGGTCGTACTCGGCAGCGCGCGGGGCGATCTTCTCCCGGGTGAGCCGGTCGGCCTGCTCGACAATCCGCCGTTGTGCCTCCGACGGGCCGAACATCGTCAGCTCATGCTCACGGCCCCGCCCGCCGAGGTCCGGTTGCAGCGGCAGGTGCCGGCCGCGTGAAGCTCGATCATGTTCCCGAACGGGTCGTACAGGAAGACCTGCTCGGCTTGTGGGCCTACCAGCCCCACGATGCTCCAGTAGGCCACCCCCAACCGGTCCAGCTCCTTCTTGGCTTCTTGAATATCGGGGACCGCGAGCGCGACGTGGGGGTTCGTCGGATCCTTGCCTTCGCCCTTTGCGACTTTGGAAATGCCGGAGGCACCCATCAGGTGGATCTGAGCCCGGCCGCCCACGTCCATCCAGAAGCCGGGCACCCCCGGGATGTGCGGCCGCCCCGCATCGGGCGCGAGCCCCAGCACGTCGCGGTAGAACGCGAGGGCCTTGTTCGCTTCGACCTCGCTCGGGCCGACGCGGATGCCGTGGTGATGCAGCTCGAGTACCTTGACCGCCATGGGTTTCCTCCCTAATAGCTCGCGGGAAGCAGGTTGCCCTGCGCGTCCAGTTCGAGCCCCGTTTGTCTCGCTTTCTCCAGCACCGAAGACGCCCAGGCGACCCGTCCCGCATCACTCCCGCCCAGAATGGCCATCAGATACGCATCTTGGTTCCCGGCGTTGCGGAACCCCCGCAGAACGCCCGGAGGAACAGAAATGGTATCCCACTGTCCGAGAACGATCTCGGTCTCGCCGTTGTCACCCCAGTAGATCGCCCACTGACCGGACAGGGGGATGAACACCTCCACCGTGGGGTGGCTGTGCAGGGCGGCCCCTTTTCCCGGCGCCGCATGGACGAGGGTGAGGTTGAAGTCTCGGGCGTCGGTGATCGCCGGCTTCAGGGAGGCATCCTCCGTCACGCCTCGGCCAATCACGTTGAAGATCAGTCGTTCATGGCCGGGGATGCGGCTGTCCACAAACGCCTGTCGACTGGGCTCTAGCTCTTTGAAACGGGCGACCCGTTCGAGCATCTCTTCCTTCGAGATCTGTACGCTTGCCATAGCCTCCTCCTTTATTGCAGGAAACCGAACAACTCCTCGATGACGCACTCTGGCCGTTCCTCTGCCAGGTAGTGGCCACAGGCATCGATGCCACGGCCACGCACGTCAACCGCCTCCTTCTCCCACATCTCGAGCACGTCGAAGACCCCACCCATCCCGCCGATGTTGCCCCAGAGGCACAACACCAGCTCTTGAATTTTTCGGCCGGCGCTCTCCGCATCCAGCGCTCGGTTCTCTCTAAACATCGCCCGGTAGTAGCTGAAGCCTCCGCGCAACGCCCCGGGGAGAGAGTAGGCCCGGGTATACTCCGCGATCCCCTCCTCAATAAAGACGGCTGGATTGTAGCATTTCGGCCAGAAGAACGCTCGCAGGAAGGCCTCGACATTGCCGCTGACAAGCAGCTCCGGTAAGTCTGGCACCGCGTTGAAAAAGTAATGCCAGGCCCCGCGCGCGATGCTTGCGGAGAGATTGCTCAGCACCTGCTCGTGGGGCACGATGTCGAGAATGGCCAGCCGCGCAGCGTGGCCTGGCCAATCGAGGGCGTACCGTCTGGCGACCAACCCGCCCCAATCGTGCCCCACCAGGGAGGGCCGCTCGAGCCCTAAGGCCTCGACGAGCTGATAGATATCGGTGGCGACGGTCCGTAGGTCGTATCCGGTAGCCGGTTTGTCCGAGTCCCCCATGCCCCGCAGATCAGGGGCCACGACTCGGAAGCGCTCGGCCAAGGCCGGAATGACTTTCCGCCAGGCGTACGAAGTTTGGGGCCAGCCGTGGAGCAGCACCATCGGCGGCCCGTCCCCAGCCGTCAGGACGTGCAAGCGGACGCCGTTGACTCGGACGACGCGATGCTCCACCGCGAGGGCCATTGGTACCCCAGTGCTGTTCCGCTCTAGCACGGCTCGCGGCAATTCTAGCACTGGCGCCCAGGCATGAAAAGGCAGTGCCGCTTGGCGTTCACGGAACGCGGCGCTGGACTGCCCCGCTCGACGCCGGCTTGACGCGAGAGGCGGTCATGCAGTAGGATGCCGTCCATCAATGCGGCTGTACCCGTGTGGCCCGCGTATCAGGGAGAGGTGGCCGGCGGGCCGGTTCTGCGGGCAGTAGCGGAGGGAGGTGGGAAGGGCTGGGGCAAGGGTCGACTGAGTTCTGGAATCAATAAAGTTCGAGCCCAATTGGGGGACTAAGCGAGGAGAGGGAGGACCGATGATGCGACACTGGAAGCGTTGGACTCGATCGTGGGCGTTGGTGGGGGCCCTGATCGGGACATTCGTTCTCTCGGGCGACTGGATGCCCGCGGCGGCTCAGCAGCCCATCAGGATCGGCTTCGGCATGGCGCTCACCGGCGGCCTCGCGGCCAACGGGAAGGCCGCCCTGCTCTCCATGCAGATCTGGAAGGAGGACGTCAACAAGAAGGGCGGCTTGCTCGGGCGGCCGGTGGAGCTGGTTTACTACGACGACCAGACCAAGCCGGCGACCGTCCCCGGGATCTACACCAAGCTGCTCGACGTGGACAAGGTGGACTTCGTCGTGTCCGGCTACGGGACGAACCTCATCGCCCCGGCGATGCCCATCGTAATGGAGCGCGGGCTCGTGTTCATGGGCCTCTTCGGGCTCGCGAACAACGAGAAGGTCATGTACCCGAGTTATTTCCAGATCATGCCCGCAGGTCCGAATCCGGCGGTTGACTGGACCCGGGGCTTCTTCGAGATCGCGGCGAAGCAAACCCCTAAGCCCACGACCATCGCGCTTGTGGGCGCGGATGCTGAGTATCCCCATAACGCGCTTCCCGGCGCCAGGGAGCACGTCAAGAGGCTTGGTTTGAAGATTGTCTACGATAGCTTCTACCCACCGACCACGGTGGACTACACGCCGATCGCGCGAGCCATCAAGGCCGCCAATCCAGATATCGTCCTGGTGGCGTCGTATCCTCCGGATACGGTGGGCATGATCTTGGCGGCCCAGGAGGTTGGGTTACAGCCCAAGCTCTTCGGGGGCGGGATGGTGGGTCTGCAGTTCGCGGCCTTTCTCACGAAGCTCGGCCCGAAGCTGAACGGGATCGTGAACTACGACTTCTGGGTGCCTGAGCCCACCTTGAAGTTCCCTGGGATTGAGGAGTTCTTGAAGAAGTACCAGGTGCGGGCGAAGGAGGTCGGCGCCGATCCCCTGGGCCACTACCTGCCGCCGTGGGCCTATGCGTATGTTGAAGTGTTGGGCCAGGCCATCGAGGCCACCAAGAGCCTGGATCAGAAGAAGGTGGCCGAGTACATCCGGACCAACCAGTTCGACACCATCGTCGGCAAGGTGAGGTTCGGCCCCAACGGCGAGTGGGCGACCTCCCGGGTGCTCCAGGTGCAGTTCCAGAACATCACGGGAGCGGACATCGAGCAGTTCACAAAGCCCGGGAAGCGCGTCGTGCTCTACCCCGAGCAGTGGAAGTCAGGGACATTGATCTATCCGTACGCCAAAGCGAAGCAGTAAAAACGTGAGTCTCCACAGGGAGCAAGGGCCGCGTCCCCGGAAGGGCGCGTGCCCTTGTTCTTTGTCGGGAGGCGTTCCGTGTTCTCCGTCGATCTGCTGCTGAACGCGATCGTCGCGGGAGTTCTGCTGGGCGGCTTCTATGCAGCCGTCAGCCTGGGAATCTCCGTGGCCTTCGGGCTGCTGGATGTTGTGAATATCGCCCACCCCGCCTTCATCATTCTCGGCTCGTACGCGGCCTATGTGATGAATACCTCCTTCGGGCTCGACCCCATTCTCACGGGGCTCATCTTCACGCCCGTCTTCTATGTCGTCGGCGTCATCGTCTATCTGATTTACTACGCCAGCTTCGAGAAGAAAGGGGCGGAGTCGCTGCGAGGGCTGGTGTTCTTCTTCGGGCTTCTCTTCATCATTGAGGTGTCCATCCTCCTGAAGTACGGCGTCGATTATCGCCTGGTCGAGGCGGCCTACATCGGCCAATCCATCCACATCGGGGGCATTGGCATCGCGTTCCGGCTCTTTGTGCCCTGCGTCGTCGGCACGGTCATGACCCTCGCGCTCCACCTCTTTTTCTCGAAGACCTTCTACGGGAGAGCCATCATGGGAGTCTCCCAGGACAGCCTCGCGCTTCGTCTCATGGGAGCCGATCCCATCCGAATCAAGACCATCGCCTTCGGGCTCGGGATTGCCACAGCAAGCCTGGCGGGCGCGCTCCTAATCATGATCAACCCGGTCGAGCCCTCGATCGGCCGGGAATACATCGGCCGGGTCTTCGCCATCACCGTGTTGGGAGGCATGGGGAGCATTGGCGGCACGCTGCTGGGTGCTCTCATCCTCGGCGTGGTGGAGAGCTTCACCGCAACCTTTTACGGTCCCTCCTGGTCCCCGGCCGTTTCGTTCGGGATCCTCCTGCTTGCGCTCGCGGTCCGGCCCTCGGGCCTCTTGGGGAGGTAGTGCTTGAGGCGCAAATCGCTTCTGGCGGTGGCCATCGGCATCGTCGCCCTGGGTTTTGCGCTCACCGGCGTGGTTGACTACCCATATTTCTATTTCGCCACCTATGTGATCCTCCAGTACATTGTCCTGGCCACGGCATGGAACATCCTGGGCGGATACACCGGCTATGTGAATTTCGGCAGCGCCGCCTTCTTCGCCCTGGGCGCCTACACCACTATCGTGCTCATTAACGCGCTCGCGGCTCCTTTGCCCGTGCTGATTCTCGCAGGCGGCCTTGTCTCCGGGCTCCTGGGGCTCGGCATCGGGTATCTCACGCTGCGGCTCAGAGGGGTGTTTTTCTCCATCGCCACGCTCGCCCTTACCGTCGTGTTACAGACCATGGTCATCAACTGGGAATACGTCGGCGGGGCGAAAGGAATCAATATCTTCCGGCCGAGGGACATTTCGGGCTTTAGCAATTATGTTGAGTTTCTCTTCGCGGTGATGGTGCTTCTTGCCGTCGCGGCCGTTACCGTCGCCTGGTGGATTGAGAACTCCTGGATCGGCAGGGGACTCGCCGCCATACGGGACAATGAAGAGGCAGCCGAATGCATGGGCGTGCCGACCCTGAAGCTCAAGCTGTTCGCCACGACAGTGAGCGGATTCTTGATGGGCGTGGCGGGCGCCCCGTATCCCTATTACGTGACGTTCGTCGAGCCGTACTCGGCGTTCAACCTGGACTACGCGGTGAACAGCCTAGCCATGCCGATGATCGGTGGAACGACGACATGGGCCGGTCCCGTGATCGGGGCCGTCTTGCTGGGCACGGCCCAACAGGTGGCGACGGTAACGATCTCGTCGGAGTTGAACCTGCTGATCGTCGGGGTCGTGCTCGTGGCCTTCGTGGTCCTGGCGCCCGAAGGGATCCTGGGGCTCATCCAGCGGGTGATGAAACGGAAGGGCGCCTGATGGCCGAGGCCTTGCTTGACGTCCAGAGCGTGACCAAACGGTTCGGCGGGTTCCATGCCCTCACGGAGGTCAGCATCCAGGTCAAACCGGGGGAGCGCTTTGGTTTGATCGGGCCGAACGGTTCGGGAAAGACCACGCTCATC
>CAYFIG010000097.1:0-7255 GCA_964342905.1 uncultured bacterium | reverse complement strand
CTGAGAAAGACTGAGCGATCGCGGGGTGGGTGGAGGTATCGAGCGGGGCAGAGTCCGAAAGCCGGTCCGGTTCAAACGTATAGAACGGTCTCCCGCAGCAGGCGCAGTAGGGAGGGACGAGTCGCGGCAAGCGCTCCCAGCACGAGCCGCAGAGGGGGTCGCGTCGGCCTTCTCCGAGGCGGGCGTCACAGAGCCGGCAGAGCGGAGGGAAGAGGAGGTCGAGGACGGTCGTCACCCATTGGCGCCAACCTGGCGCAAGCCGAGAGACAGGGGACGAGAGAGGCGCTGGTTCCAGCACCCGACCCCGGTCAGGCATCGTCTCCTACCCGGTGGCCATCCGCTCCTCTTCCTCGACAGCCCGCTGACAGCCGATGCAGTAGCGGGCAAAGGGCAAAGCCTCCAGCCGTTTCTCGGCGATCGACTCGCCACAGCGCTCGCAGGAGCCAAAAGAGCCCTCCTCGATCTTCTTCAGCGCGATGGTCACCTCTTTGAGGAGGCGCCGATCGCCGTTCCCGAGTTCGAAGAGGAACTCGCGGTTGTAGGCGGTCGTCGCCTGGTCGCCCAGGTCTTTGATGGAGTCGTCCTCTTGGCCCTTGCCATAGAGAGCGCTCTTCCCGATCTCTTCCATCAGCTGGCGCTGCTTCTCGACCAGGTGCTTTTTGAAGTACGCGAGGCGGTCTTTTTTCATCGCGGCCTCCTCGCCGAGGGATCCCCCCCTCGGTTGAACGCCTACCCTACCACGGCATGTCAAGGAAATCAACCTCGTCCGACCCCCTCCACTGAGAGGAGAGGCGCGTCTCCCCAGAGCCGCTCCAGCGCGTAAAAGTTCCGCGTCTCGTCGAGGAACACGTGTACCACCACGTCCCCGTAGTCCAGAAGCAGCCAGCCGCTTTCCGGCAGTCCTTCGCTGTGAAGCAGGCGCACCCCCCGGGTCTTCAACGCCTGCTCGATAGCCTCAACCACGGTCTTCAGCTGGGTGGTGGACTGGGCGCTGGCCAGCAGAAAGAAATCCGCGATCCCAGAGATGCCCTGGAGGTTCAGGGCCATCACGCCTTCCGCTTTTTTCTCTAAGGCCGCGCGGGCGCCCAAGCGAGCTTTGTCTTCGGCCGAGAGGAGAGCCATCACCCCTCCGCCTGGTAGAGCTGGTGGGCCGCGATGTAATCGGCCACCGCCTCGGGAACGCGGTAGCAGAGGGAGCGGCCCTCCCGGGCGCGCCGACGAAGCTCGGAGGCCGCAACGGGAAGCGAGGTCGCCGAAACCAAGAAGATCCCGCGGGAAGGCTCTGGGCGCGGCAGGGCCGGCGGAACACGGATCCAGCGCTCCTGGCCGAGCTCTTGGAGGAGTTTCTGGGCCTGAATCGTGTCGGCGTCAAACCCGGACCCGGTCCGTGGCACCACCGCCAGCCGCGCCAGCGCGGCCACGTGCTGGGGCTCTTTCCAGGAGAGAAGATCCAGAAATGTTTCGGAGCCGAGGAGCAGGAAAAACGTGGCGGTGGGTTCTGCCTCCCGCCGGAACAGCTCCAGCGTGTCCACGGTGTAGGAGGGGCCAGGGCGGTCAAGCTCGACGCGTGAGACGGTAAAATGCGGGTTCCCCCGGATGGCCAGCTTCGTCATGGCGTAGCGGTGCTCGGCGGCGGCCAAGTCCCGATCCGGCTTGTGGGGTGGATGACGGGCGGGGACGAAACGCACCTCGTCCAGGGCCAGGGCTTCGCGGAGATCGTCGGCGAGGAGGAGGTGCCCGAGGTGAATCGGGTCGAACGAGCCGCCGAGGACCCCGATGCGCCGCACCGGGAAGCTACTCCCGGACCTGCCCGTTGCCGAGCACCACGAACTTGGTGGTCGTCAGCTCCTCCACGCCCACCGGGCCCCGAGCGTGGAGCTTAGAGGTGGAAATCCCCATCTCGGCTCCCATCCCGAACTGGCCTCCGTCTACCAGCCGGGTGGAGGCATTCACGAGCACAGCGGCCGCGTCCACTTCCTGGGTGAAGCGCCTGGCCCGACCGTAGTGGGAGGTGACGATCGCCTCGGCCAGCCCGGAGCCGTGGGCTCGGATGTGGGCAACCGCATCCTCGAAGCTCTCGACGACCCGCACCGAGAGAATGAAATCGAGGTATTCCGTGTCCCAGTCCGCGGGTGCGGCCTGTCGAGCGCCCGGGACCAGCGCGCAGGTGCGGGGACAGCCACGAAGCTCCACCCCCGCCCCCTCGAAGCGCTTCGCCACGGCGGGGAGAAAGTGGGGGGCGATGGCCTGGTGGACGAGAAGGGTTTCCATGGCATTGCAGACGCTCGGCCGCTGGGCTTTTGCGTTCAGCGCAATCTCCGCGGCCATCCCCAGGTCAGCGTCCGCGTCCACGTACACATGGCAGAGTCCTTTGTCGTGCTTGAGGACCGGCACGGTGGCCTTCTCGGCGACCAGGCGGACAAACTCCTCCCCCCCCCGAGCAATGATCAGGTCCACATAGCGGTCCAGGGTGAGGAGAGCCATGACGGCTTCGCGGTCCGGCGTGTCGATGAACTGGAGCGCGTCCAGAGGGACCCCCGCCTTCTCAAGGGCTTTGCCGAAGACGCTGACGATCATGGAGTTGGATTCCAGGGCTTCGCTCCCGCCTCTGAGGATTACGGCGTTGCCCGATTTAATGGCGAGCCCGGCGGCATCGGCCGTGACGTTGGGGCGCGACTCATAGATGAAGCCGATCACCCCCAATGGAACACGGACCCGGCTGATCTCGAGCCCGTTGGGACGCCCCCAGACCTCCACCACCTTGCCCACCGGGTCGGGAAGCTGGGCAATTTGTCTGAGCCCTTGAGCCATCTCCTGGATCCGCCCTTCGGTCAGGGTGAGCCGATCGAGGAAGGCACGAGCGTAGCCTCGGGCACGAGCCCGCTCGAGGTCCGCCCGGTTCGCCTCCAGGATGGTCGCCGTCTTTTCCTCAAGGCCGCGGGCCATCTGGGTGATGGCGTCGTCCTTTACCTTGGTCGGGCAGAGAGCCAGAGGGCGCGCCGCCTCCTTGGCCGCTCGCGCCTTGCCCTCAACCAGCTCCCGGATCTCCATGTCTGCCTCCATCCTACCCCAAGGCCCCCGCGATCAGCGCGACGTCACAGGACGGCGAGGTTGTCGCGGTGAATCACCTCGTCCAAGCGCTTGTACCCGAGGATCGCCTCGATGGCTGTCGTCTTGGCTCCACGGATCCGCCTGAGCTCCTCCGCATCGTAGTTGGTGAGCCCGCGGGCAAACTCCTTGCCGTCGGCCGTGGCCAGGGCCACCACTTCTCCGGCCTGAAACTCCCCCTCCACCTCCACCACGCCGGAAGGAAGCAGACTCTTGCCCCGCTCCGTCAAGGCCCTCTTTGCGCCGGCGTCCACGGTGAGCCGCCCCTGGGGTGGCACGGCGAAGGCGAGCCAACGCTTGCGCGCCCCAAGCCGGTCCCGCGTAGGAAGGAAGATCGTGCCCACCGGCTCACCCTTGAGCAGGCGCTCCAGCGTGTAGGCCTCTCGGCCGCTGGCGATCACCATGGGAAACCCCGATGCCATGGCCTTCTCGGCAGCCTGGAGCTTGGTGCTCATTCCCCCCACCGAGACCGTGCCCTCCCCGTCCTGCGCCAGACACCGGATGTCGTCGGTCAGCGCCTCGACCACGTCGATCCGGCGCGCGCCGGGGTTCAGCCGGGGATCTCCGGTGTACAGGCCATCCACGTCGGTGAGAAGCACGAGGAGGTCGGCGTCGATCAGGTGAGCCACGAGCGCGCTCAGGTTGTCGTTATCGCCGACCTTGATCTCCTCCACCGCCACGGTGTCGTTCTCATTGACGATCGGGAGAACGCCGAAGTCGAGAAGGGTCAGCAGCGTGTTGCGGGCGTTGAGGTAGCGCGCCCGATGGCTGATGTCTTCCTGGGTGAGGAGCACCTGGGCCACCTTGAGGCCGTGGCGGGCAAAGGCTTGCTCGTAGTGCCACATGAGCGCTGATTGACCCACCGCCGCGGCGGCCTGTTTCTCTGGAATGGAGCGGGGGCGCTCAGTGAGGCCGAGGCGGGCCATCCCTGAGGCGATGGCCCCGGAGGAGACGAGCACGGCCTCCTTCCCTGCGGCGACAACCCGCGCCAGATCGTCGGCCAGCTGCCCGATGCGCTCAGCATCGAGGCCTGCTCCCGGCGCGGCGATCAAGCCGCTGCCCACCTTGACCACGAGCCTCCGGGCTTTGTGAAGCAACCGGCGAGAGATCGTCGGGGCTAGCGGGCGAGCCTCGCGCATGCCTCGACCTCGAGCCGCTGAGCTAAAGCCGCCATCAGGGCCGACAAGCCCTCCCCGGTCATCGCGGAGACAGCAAAGAACTGAAGGCCTGCGGCGGCGCAAAAGCCTGCCAGGGCATCTCGACGTCCCCCCGTCCCTGGAAGATCCGTCTTGTTCGCCACGACGAGCTGGGGGCGGGCGCCCAGCTCAGGGGAGTACGCTTTCAGCTCGTGCTGGATCATCTGGTAGTCCTCCACCGGCTCGCGCCCGGTGGCCGGGTCCAGGTCAATCAGGTGGATGAGGAGTCGGGTTCGCTCCGTGTGGCGGAGGAAGCGGTGGCCAAGACCCTTGCCCTCGGCCGCACCGGGGATCAGGCCCGGGAGATCCACGATCACGAAGTCGCGCCGCTCGTCCACCCGGACAAGGCCCAAGGTGGGAGTCAGCGTCGTGAAGGGGTAATCGGCGATCCTCGGGGTCGCGGCCGAGACCCGGGAGACCAGCGTGGACTTCCCCGCGTTGGGGAAGCCGATGACCCCCACGTCGGCCAGAAGCTTGAGCTCCAGGTGGATCCAGCGCGCCTCGCCGCGCCCGCCAGGTTCCACGCGGCGGGGAGCCCGATGGGTGGCGGTCGCAAAGCGCGCATTGCCGCGCCCCCCCCGGCCTCCCGGTGCGGCTAGGAGGCGTTGCCCGGCGGCGGAAAGATCCCCCAGGTGCTCGCCGGTGTCGCGATCGGCCACGACAGTGCCGAGCGGCACTCTAAGAATGAGATCGGGGGCGCTGGCGCCATGCTTACCGCTGCCCTTGCCGTGCTCGCCCCGCTCCGCCTGGTAGTGACGTTGGTAGTGGTAGTCGAGGAGAGTGGTGAGGGCCGCGTCGGTCAAAAACCAGAGGCTGCCGCCGTTCCCTCCATCGCCGCCATCAGGGCCGCCCCGCGGGACAAACTTCTCTCGGCGGAAGCTCATGCACCCGGCGCCCCCGTCGCCGCCCTTGAGGAAAATATCAATCTCGTCGATGAACATATGCGCCCAGGAATTCCGCGGGGAGGATCAGGCGGGAATGGTGGCGACGCTGACGAAACGCGAGTCGCCGCGCCGCTGGAAGCGGACGTACCCATTGACCGTGGCGAAGAGAGTATCGTCGGAGCCCAGCCCCACGTTGTCGCCGGGCTTGAAGCGGGTTCCGCGCTGCCGGACCAGGATGCTCCCGGCGGTGACGAACTGACCGGCAAAGCGCTTCACCCCCAGCATCTGAGGGTTCGAATCGCGGCCGTTTCGAGAACTGCCAACGCCTTTTTTGTGGGCCATGCCGTTACCCTCAGTTCAGTCGTTTCTACGCAATGCCCTTTAGAGAACTGCCAACGCCTTTTTTGTGGGCCATGCCTCTACACCTCGATCTTCGTGATGCGGACGGCGGTGAGCGGCTGACGGTGCCCGACGTGTCGCCGGTAGTTCTTGCGGCGCTTGAATTTCACCAGCGTCACCTTGGGCGCTTTGGTCTCGGCCATCACCTCTGCCAGGACCTTGGCGTGGGTGAGAGCCTTGGGCTCCACCAGCACCTCACCGTCACGACTCACGAGGAGCACTGAGTTGAACTCGACGGTCGCGCCTCGGGGATGAGGCAGCCGCTCAACCCGGATCACCTGACCCGGGGCGACCCGGTACTGTTTGCCACCCGTGGCTATCACCGCTTCCATACCCGTGATCTCGCAAAATGCCAGGCCCGAAGTTGAACTATCTAATCACGCACGGTTCGGAAAGTCAACGGAGACGGCCTGGGTTCGGCCGGAATTAGCTGTACGAGCCCTCGACGAGAGGCTTGCCTCCCCACATCACAGGGCCAGCTTCCCAGCGGTAGGGAAGCTCGACATGACCGCCAGGCTCGAGGATCGTTTCAAGGGACTTGAGCGTGTCGAGCAGCACGTTCAACTGCTTTTCCCGGTTCCCGGGCTCCCCCAACATGCTCCCGCGCGGGAAGCGCACCCGCACCCAGCGCGGTGGCTTCACCCGCGTGCTGGCGGTCGGATTGTTGGAGAGGGAGATGGTCGGGATCCCCCACGCCTCGATCTCCCGCTGCACCAGTCCGCCGGACTGGTGGCAGATCGGTCAGACGGGGATCACGAGGGCGATGTCCACAGCGTCCGCCTTCATCCGGGAGGCGATGGCCGGAGCAGTCTCCTCTGCGAGATCAGCGGCCCGGGTCACGTACCCCATGGTGCTGTAGTGGGTGGAGGCCAGAGCCCCGATCACCCCGTTCGCTTCCATTTCGGCCAGCCGCTCGAGCGGGAAGATCGTGTTCATGTCCGCCTCGGCCACCTCGTGGGAGAAGTGGGTATGGGCAATGGCCAGGGCTCTCAGATCGACCTCTCGCGGGAGGGCCCGGAAGCTCCAGTCGCCCTCGGGGCTATTGCCGTCAAAGGGAGCGTCGGTCCCGGGCCGGTAAAGCCCCGCGGTGGTCACCACGGCCAGCCGGCTTTGAGAGAGCGGCTTGGTCACCTGAGCCCATGGCGTAGCGGTGAATATGGGCCAGGGATAGTTTTTGAACGCCTGGGCGTACTGGTGCGCTTCGATGAGGGGACGCGCCTCGGCCCACCAGGGACCATACCGACTCCGGAACTCGCCGAGCCAGCTTGAGTCACTCTTCACTCGGGGCATGCAGGTCTCCCTGAGGGTTCAGGTCTTCGTCATGTACCGGGCCAGCCGCTCGCGGAGAAAGAGCCGCGAGCGGTGGACGCGCGACTTGACCGCTGCGAGGCTGATCCGAAGCGTCCTGGCGATCTCCGGATTCGACAGCCCCTCCACGTCGTGGAGCAGGAACACAGTCCGGTAGCCGGGCGGCAACGAATCAATGGCGGACCTGAGCACCGTCCGAAACTCGTCCTGGAGCGCAGGATCCTCCGCCTTGGCAGACCAATCGTCCATGAGCCGGGCATGCCGCCCCTCCCCGTCAAACTGTGGAAGCAGAGACTCCCACGAGATCGCTCGCTCGCGCCCGCGCCGGCCACGGAGTTTCTGGTACGCGGTGTTCGCGGT
>CAYFIG010000096.1:0-7317 GCA_964342905.1 uncultured bacterium | reverse complement strand
CAGACTGGGTGAAGCTCCCCTACGACCTTCTCGGTAAAATCTCGAACCGCATCATCAACGAGGTGAAGGGGATCAACCGCGTCGTCTTCGACATCTCCTCCAAACCTCCCAGCACCATCGAGTGGGAGTGAGACGTGACGGTGAGGATTGTCTCGCTTCTGCCGAGTGCCACTGAAATCGTGGCAGCTCTGGGATTGACCGACCAGCTCGTGGGGATCAGCCACTCGTGCGACTACCCGCCAGAAATCTTAGGCAAACCTGTGCTGACCCGTCCCTGCCTCGAGCCTAAGTCGTTGGGAAGTCCGGAGATAGATGCGGTCATCGCTCAACGCGTGCGAGAGGGTCGGAGCGTCTACGAGCTGGACCGGGAGGGACTCAAGGCGGCAGATCCCGATTTAATCCTGACCCAGGAGCTGTGCGACGTCTGCGCCGTCGGCTACCGCGACGTGACCCTGGCCATCCAGCAGCTTCCGAGAAAGGCTAAAGTGCTTTCGCTAGACGCATGCTTTCTCGGAGATATGCTTCGGGATATCCAGCGGGTCGCGGTGGCTACGGGTGTCCCGGAGCGGGCGAAGCCCCTCGTCTCGGGGCTCCGGCGTCGGATCGAGACGGTAGCTGAGCGAGCCAAGGAGGCCGAGATCCGGCCTCGGGTGGCTTGTCTCGAGTGGCTCGATCCACTCTACACCGCGGGTCACTGGGTGCCCGAGCTGGTGGAGCTCGCCGGAGGGCGCGATCTGCTGGCTGCCAAGGGCGAGCCCTCCCGAAAGATCCCCTGGGAGCAGGTGGTGACGGCTCAGCCTGATGTGCTTGCCCTGATGCCCTGCGGCTTTGATATCCCCCGGGCGTTGAAGGAGCTTCACCTCGTCACTGGGCGCCCCGGCTGGGGCGAGCTTCCAGCGGTCAAGGCTGGGCGGGCGTACGCGGCTAACGGCCATGCGTACTACAACCGCTCCGGGCCACGGCTGGTCGACGGTCTTGAGTTTCTGGCCCACGTGATCCACCCTGAGCTTTTTCCGATGACGCTGCCAGCGGATGCCGTGATCCCGCTGCCGGCATCCTGAGGCGTCCATGCGAGAGCACGCCGACTTCGTTCACCTGCATGTGCACTCCGAATATAGCCTGCTCGACGGGGCCAGCCGCCTCGACAAGCTGGTAGCGCTGGCGCGCGAGCGCCGGTTTCCTGCGTTGGCGCTCACCGACCATGGCAGTCTCTTCGGCGCTATCGATTTCTACCTGGACTGCCAGAAGGCAGGGATCAAACCGATCATTGGCGCGGAGCTCTACGTGGCGCCCGGCAGCCGCTTCGAGCGGGCGAATGTGGACGGCTCCTACGAGGGCGCAAACCACCTGACGGTCCTCGTGCGGAACCTCCAAGGCTATAAGAATCTCCTGAAGCTGGTCTCCAAGGCCTACCTCGAAGGGTTCTACTACAAACCGCGCGTGGACAAGGAGCTCTTGGCCCAGCACGCCGATGGTCTCCTGATCCTTTCTGGCTGCCTGAACTCCGAGGTCTCTCGTCTCCTCTCCCAGGGGGAGGAGGCCAAGGCCCGCCAGGTGGCCGGGTGGCATCAGGAGGTTTTTGGGAAAGACGCCTACTTCATGGAGGTTCAGTCCCACGGGTTGCCCGAGCAGCCAAAGGTCACGGAGGGCACGCTCGGGATCGCCCGGGCCATCGGCGCCCCCGTGGTGGGGACCAACGACTCCCATTACCTGGAGCCCGCCCACGCGCGGGCGCACGAAGTGCTCCTCTGCATCCAAACCAGCACCACGGTCCGAGATCCCAACCGCTGGCGATTCGCTTCCGACCAGTTCTCCCTGAAGTCCGCGGAGGAGATGCGTCAGGTCTTCAAAGACTTGCCTGAGGCGTACCGGAATACCCTCGCGGTGGCTGAGCGATGCAACCTGATGCTGACCTTCGACCAGTTCCACCTCCCCCGCTACCAGGTGCCGGAGGGGCGCTCCCTTGAGGGCGATCTGGAGCAGCTGACGTGGGAGGGGCTCCGTCGCCGGTACGGCGAGTCGCCGCCGGACGCCGTGGTGGAGCGGCTCAGACATGAGCTGGCGATCATCGAGAAGATGGGCTTCGCCGGCTACTTTCTGGTGGTCTGGGACTTCATCCGATACGCGAAAGCGCGCGGCATCGCCGTCGGCCCGGGACGGGGCTCCTCGGCGGGGTCGCTCACGGCCTACTGCCTCGGCATCACCAACATCGACCCGATCCGCTACGGCCTCCTCTTCGAGCGCTTCCTGAACCCGGAACGGATCTCCATGCCCGACATGGACATTGATTTCTCCGACGATCGGCGGGATGAGGTGATTGAGTACGTCGCCGCCAAGTACGGCCGGGAGAACGTGGCCCAGATCATCACCTTTGGCACCCTCGGGGCCAAAGCGGTCATCCGCGACGTCGGCCGGGCCCTGGGGATGGCCTACAACGAAGTGGATCGGATTGCCAAGCTGGTGCCCAACCAGCTCAACATTACCCTGGACGAGGCGCTCTCCAAGTCTCCGCCTCTGGCCGAGATGGTACATAGCCAGCGTCAGGTGGCAGAGCTGTGGGAAATCGCCAAAGCGCTGGAGGGGTGCACCCGCCACGCTTCCACCCACGCGGCCGGCGTGGTGATCTCGGACGAGCCGCTGAGCGAGCACGTCCCCCTCTACAAGGATCCGAAGAAGAACGAGATCGTGACCGGGTACGCCATGGGGGCGATCGAGAAGATCGGGCTCCTCAAGATGGACTTCCTGGGGCTTCGAACCCTCACGGTCATCGCCAACACGGCGAAGCTGGTGGCCGCCTCCCGGGGGATTGCCCTGGACCCGGATGCGATCCCCTTCGACGATCTCAAGACCTACCAGCTCCTTTCCGAGGCCAAGACCTTCGGCGTGTTCCAGCTGGAGTCTGGCGGGATGCGAGATGCCCTGCGCGGCCTCAAACCCGAGCGGCTCGAGGATCTCATCGCGATCGTTGCCCTCTACCGCCCGGGCCCCATGGAGCTGATCCCGGAATTCATCAACCGGAGGCACGGCCGCTCGAAGATCGCCTACGAGCACCCGCTCATGGAGAAGTACCTGCGCGAGACGTACGGGGTGATGCTGTATCAGGAGCAGGTGATGCAGATTGCCTCGGAGATGGCCGGCTTCACCATGGGCGAAGCCGACACGCTTCGACGGGCCATGGGGAAGAAGGACCGAAACCTCATGGCGAAGCAGCGGGTCAAGTTCGTCGAGGGATGCAAGGCGCACGGGGTCGGGGAGAAGAAGGCCGAAAAGATCTGGGACCTGATGGAGAAATTCGCGGGATACGGCTTCAACAAGTCGCATGCAGCGGCGTATGCGGTCGTGGCCTACCAGACGGCCTACCTCAAGGCCAATTACCCGGTGGAATTCATGGCGGCCCTCCTGACCTCGGAGATGGGCGATACGGACCAGATCGTCAAGTACATCGAGGAGTGCCGGGCCATGGGGATCCAGGTCTTGCCCCCCGACGTCAAGTCCTCGGGCGTGCAGTTCAGCGTGGTGGGAGAAACGATCCGGTTCGGCCTGGCTGCCATCAAGAACGTGGGGGAGGCCGCGATCGCCTCCATCCTGAAGACCCGTGAGGAGCGCGGGCGGTTTGTCTCGCTGGTCGATTTCGCTCGACGCGTGGACCTTCGACTGGTAAACCGCCGGGTCATCGAAAGCCTGATCAAGGCCGGGGCCTTCGATTCCCTCGAGGTGACCCGGTCCCAGCTCCTCGCCTCCCTGGACGAGGCCATGGAAGCTGGGCAACGCCACCAGCGCGACCGAGCGGAAGGGCAGGCCTCCCTCTTTGATCTGATGAGCGCGGGACAGTCCTCTGACGGGTCTCCCGAGGTTCGCGCCATGTCCGTTCCGCCCCCTGAGCCGACCGAGGTCGAGCCGCCACTCCCCGAGTGGGAGGCCGACCAGTTCTTAGCGTACGAAAAGGAAGTGCTGGGGTTTTATCTCTCCGGCCACCCGTTGGCCCGCTTCCGACCCCTGGTCCAGCGCCTCGGCGTGACCTCTATCAGCGAGCTGGGGAACCGCAGCGTCGGATCTCGGGTCGCGCTGTTTGGCCAGGTGACCGCGCTGAAGGAGATTCCGACAAAGAGCGGAGACCGAATGGCCTTCGCGACGCTGGAGGACCTGGAGGGGAGCGTGGAGCTGACGGTGTTCCCCGGCCCCTTTCGGACTTCCGCTCCACTGCTGCGGTCCGGGGAGCCGATCCTGGTCAGGGGACGCGTGGATGACACGGACAAGGGACGGGTCGTGCTGGCCGAGGAGATTCGTCCGTTGGAGGGAGCGCCCACCGCCGAGGCCGTGCCGTCTGATCCCTTCGAACGGCCCAGGATGCCCAAGACCTGCCGGATTCAAGTGCCCGTGGAGGGTGATGCCCGGGCGGTCCTGGAACCGCTCAAGCGCATCTTCACCGAGCACCGTGGAAGCGCGCCGCTCTTCCTTCACCTCCTGCTCAGCGGGCAGGAGGTGGTGGTGCGCGTCAAGGAGCTGTCAGTTGACCCGGCGCCGGAGCTGCTCGCCAAGGTGGAGGCGCTCCTGGGGCGGGGGAGCGTTCTCATCGAGGATGCGCAAGGGGTGTGAGTTTGAGAAGCTGATCCCTGACTAATTCGGGTGTGAACGGTCGTCCACAAGCTTGAGGGCGGTGTCCTCATCGGTGATCAGGACGTTCATGAAGCGACCCCGGAGAGCGCCCCGAATCGCCGCCAGCTTCTGTTGCCCGCCCGCCACGGCGATCACGTACTTACCATAGGATTGCGACATCTCCCTGAGACGCTCCGCGGATACCGCCAGCACGCGTCGGGTAAGTCCCCTCAGCTCTTTTCGGTCGGAGATGTGGCCGCGGGCGTCGAAGGGCTGGTAGTTAATCTCCCCCACCACCCCCATGGCCCGGAGCTTCTTGACGCTGACCCCGTACGACTCGGCCAGCGAGCAGAACCCCGGGGTCTCCTCTCCGATCATCCCGATCCCCACCAGGCCGATCTGGACATCCTGCGCCCGCTCGAAAATCCAACGGATCTCCGGGTTCTTCAGGAGCCGTCGCCGCTCGGCCTCGATCTCCCTGGGGGGGCCGAAGAGCTGGACGGGAAGTGCGTAGGCCGTCACGTGGGGCCGGTACTTGGCCGCCATCATCCCCACCAGGGTGTTGGGGAAGAGGTCCACCAGCTTGACGGTGGATTCCCCCGAAAGCGGAAACAGGGTGAGGTCGCGGAAGCGCCGCTCCCGGAGCTGGCGGATGGTGTGGTAGAGGGTGAAGCCGCAGGAGAGCCCGACCGAAATCCCGTTGGCGGCCACCTTCTCGAAGTAGCGAGCCGCGGCCGCGCCCAGCTCTTCCTTGACCTCCTGCTGAGAGCCTGCCGGGACGACCACGGCGTCGCGCAGGCCGAAGCGGTCCACCAAGGCCGCCTCGACCCGGGGATTCTGGGGCAGGTCCAGCTCCACGCGGATCAACCCCTCGGCGAACGCCCGCTTGAGAAGCCGCGAGACTTTGGACGAGGAGAGCCCCAGGGCCTTGGCGATCTCCTTCTGGTGCTTCTGCTGCCGGTAGTAGAGCTCCAGGCACTGGACCATCTCCCTGAGCTCCCGCCGGGTCGCTAAATCGGTCGTCATCGCCATGAAATTTTTTTCATCAATTAAAACTTTTTGCTTGACACTGTGAATTGTATCGCACTAAGCTTGAAATTGCGAATCGCTTTCATTCCGACTCGAAGGAGGCCACCATGGCAAGCCAGAAGCGCTACGGCTCCGGCGACGGCAAGGGACACCTCTCGCTGGCCCACTACCACCAGTCCAAGGACAACCTCGACGGTCTTCCCAAGACCACGGTGGAGAAAATCCCCCTTACGAACAGTCCCAACATCTTTTCGTATAAATCGTACGTCTTCGCCAAGAAGCCCGAGCTGATCCAGCGCTTCGTGAAGGCCACGAAGGCCGACGTCGGAGGGGTTGGCGGTCACGTGGTGGCGGCGGACGAGGTCAAGTCCGCCGTGACTCGGTTTGTGCTGGAGAACAACTCGTTCCAGGGCGAGCCGATCTTCAGCTCTCTGATCGCCACCCACACGGGGGACGATGTGGCGGTCACGGGAATCATGTCAGAGAACAGTCCGATGTCGGTGGTGGACGAGCTGATGTGGGATGCTCTGAAGGAGGGGGCCGGCAAGGCCACCGAGCTGGGGCTCTACGGCCCGGGGCAGGACCTGGTGGCCGATGCCTTCACCGGCAACCTCCGCGGCGCGGGGCCCGCCACGGTTGTGCTCCCGTTCCCGTTGCGGCAGGAGAACCCGTCCCAGACCGTGCTGGTGTCCTTCGCTGACAAGACCGAGCCCATGGCCTTCAACTACTACGCCACGGGCGCGTACCTGCTTCCGCGCTTCAACACCGGGCTCGTCATCGCCTCCTCCAAGATGAAGCGGGGCTACCTCATGGAGATCGTGGACCTGGACACCAAGGCCCAGGCGATCGAGGCGGGTGCCCATCCCCGGGACCCGAAGGCCCTGGACGAAAAAATGGGAGAGCTGTCCAAAGGGCTCCAGGAGCGGGTCATTACGCTTCGCTCTCCGGAGGACCTTTTCGACATCGAGGGGCTCTGTCGTTCCTCGCGCTTCGTCGTCGCGAGGATCTGGAGCCGGGGCGAGAATGGAGAGAAGGCCGAGCTCGGCTACGTAGCGTCTGCCGAGCGGCTCCACAACATCAAGACCAAGAAGGGCTTCACCTACGGCGGGAAGGATGACCCGGTGCTCGTGGCGTTTTCCCAAGGGGACTGGCCGGCACCGGGAGAGATCACCTCGCCCTGGGCCGCGTGCCCCATGGTGGCCGGTGACTGCCGCGGCAGCCACAACCTCCACATCCTGCCGGTGCCGATCAACTGGCAGACCTCCTACTGGTCCGGCCCGATCATCTCCGCCGTTACCCTTTCGGTGAATATCCACACCGGGCGCATCGGGGCAGTGTCTGATCAGTTCGCCCTGGGGACGCCGTGGGATTATGTCCGGCAGCGGGCCTCCGAGCTGGCGGTGCAGTTCCGAACCGCGCACGGAATCAAGCAGCCCGCCACCCTTCACGAGGACGAGCTCGAGTACCAGGAAGGCTGGAAAGAGCGCCGGGCCCGGCTCGAGAAGAAGTTCGAGGTCAAGCCGCCGCTCGTCTGGAACGGAGGTGGCAAGAAGGCCAAGGTCCTCGTCAAGTCACACACGGGCTGACGCTCACCTCGTGCGACGCACCGAGCCAGCGTCGCGGTGGCCCTCCGACACCGAAATCTTCTCCGGACGGGCTCGACCGGCCGCTGGACGAATCCGGGTGACCATT
>CAYFIG010000095.1:0-7369 GCA_964342905.1 uncultured bacterium | reverse complement strand
GATCGAGCTGGTCACCTACTACCCCACGCAGGCCAACACGGGGGATCTCCACGTCCGGAGTCTCACCGTGGGGGAGGCCTTCCGTACCGTGACCCCTGGCGACGGGAGGGCGCTCGTCTTCGATTCGCTGGGGATTGCGGTACTCAACCCCACGGCGCAGCTTCAGATTGGCAGTCTGCTTCAGCCTACCGGGTTTGACAACGTCACGACGGTGGGCATCGCTCAAAGGGCTGGCGACACGGTAGCGCTCTCATTAAGGAGGGCCGGAGGGAATCGCAATCCGGTCATGCAGTTCGCCGGCGACAGTCCGAACCAGGCGGTGAATACTTGCGGTTACATCTCGTTCGACCCATCTACGGCGCACTTTCGCATCGGTGCCGATGAGTTTGGAAACAAGGGGGTATTGGTGGTCGGCTCTTCGGCGGTCAACTCTACGGGGACGAACGTGGGGATCGGGACCCCAACGCCCACCGTCCGTCTGGACATCGCTCCCTCCACCAGCAAGAGCGCGATCAAAATCGGCCACACCTATCTTTCCTCGTACGAGCCGGACTGGGCTTTATTCAGCTACAACGCCTGGTGCGATGAGACCCAGACCCAGCTTCCGCCAAACCCTTGGTGGGCGATTCCGGATCCGACCAGGAAATCGACGCTGGTTGCGCTCCGTGAAGGTTCCATCTCGTTTTGGCAGACTCTGACGGCGGGCAAGTCAGATTGGATAGAGCGGTTATGGATGGATCCTAACGGCAATTTGCTGGTGACCACCAATGTGGGGATCAGAACGCCGACTCCTGGAAATCCTTTAGAAGTTGCCGGAATCATCGAGGCCCAGCATGGGCAGAGTTATCCGAATCACCAGGTCCAGATCGGGACGACGGCCCCTTACGGAGCGGCGGCAATCGGCTTCTGGGCGAATCTGCGTCCTTCTGCCGCCGCGGTCAACCTGGCGGCGAACTCCCTGCCGCACCGCGGCGCAGCGATTACGGTGGACGCCGGTGGCGCCGGCGGACGGATGCTTTTCACCACCGCCCCCAGCGCAGTGCAGGGGGCCACGTGGCAACCGCAGTCGGACACCCGGGCCCTCATGACGCTGCTGCTGGACACCGGCAACGTGGGCATCGGGACAACCGTTCCCGCCTATCGTTTGTCCGTTGAACAGCCCGGCGACAATTTGAATATCGCTACATTTTTCATGCCCAGTGTCATCACGCAGATGGATGTTCTTATTGGAAAAGCCAAACAAGTAGGCAAGGCGGTCAGCATAGGGTATAACGAACAGAACGGATATGGCTGGCTGGGTCTTTGGGGAACCCCCGGCGGTCATGGCATTGCTTTTAAATCCAACGGCAACGTGGGGATCGGCCCGATCGCGCCCGGTTTTAAACTCGACGTGGCGGGCCAGGCCCACGCGACTGGATTTCCGGTTTCCTCCGATGCGCGGCTTAAAACCAATGTGGTACCACTCACCGGCGTGCTGGAGAAGTTGGACAGGGTCCGTCCGGTCGCGTTTGACTGGAACAAGACCTACGAGAAGCTCGGCCGCTCCACCGGCCAGCGGGAGATCGGAGTCATCGCTCAGGATTTGGAGGTGGTCTTTCCTGAATTGGTGACCACCTGGGGAGAGGAAAAATACCGGGCTGTGGACTACGGCCGCTTCACGGCCGTGTTGCTGGAGGCGGTCAAGGAATTGAAAGCGGAGAACGAGGCGCTAAGAAAAGAGCTTGAATCGCTGCGAAGTGAGATAAAAGCTATCAGAAAGTAATTGATTTTAGTAAATTTCTATAGTATACTACTATAGTTGTGAAAGTGGATCTGAGTTCTCTTCAGTGTCAGCGGTGTTCTTACCGTTGGGTTCCCAGAAAGGCAGAGGTGCGTGTCTGCCCGCACTGCCATTCTCCCTATTGGGACAGAAGGCGAGGTGGCGGGGCGGAGGATGCTCCCGCTCCCGCCCCGCTGATCCAAGCCGTTTTGGAAGAGATGGTTCGCCGGATTGTCAAGCTGTGCAAGCCGGAAAAGATCATCCTTTTTGGCTCTCATGCCACCGGCCACGCCCGGCCCGGCAGCGATCTGGACTTCCTGGTGATCACCCGGCATGGAGAGTCCAAGCGTCAGGTGGCGGTGGAGTTGTACCGCGCTCTTCGGGGCGCCGGGGTCGCCAAAGACATCATCGTGGTCCGTCCGGAGGAGTTTGAGCGCTACCGGGACGTGATCGGAACCATCATTTATCCGGCGGCCCGGGAAGGGAAGATTCTGTATGAGCGAGCCGCCTGAGGAGACGCGGCTTTCCCGTCAGTGGTTGGAAAAGGCACAGGGCGATCTCTCCAGTGCCGAGTATTTATTGACGCTGCCCGATGCCCGGTGCCGTTTTGACGTTGTCTGTTTCCACGCGCAGCAATGCGCGGAGAAGGCCCTCAAGGCGTTTCTGGTCCTGCGCAAAATTCCCTTCGAGAGGATCCACGATTTGGGAGAGTTGCTTGAGCTCTGCAGGGTGGCGGATCAGGATCTGGTCCGGGAGCTGGACGAGCTTGACGCGCTGACGCCGTACGCGGTGGAAACCCGTTATCCGGGAGACTGGGAGCCGTTTGACCGCCGCAGAGCGGAAGAAGCCGTGGCGCTGGCCCGTAAGGCGCAAGAAGCGGTTAGGCGGCGACTGAAAGGAAACGTGAATTAAGGCCTTCACTTATCCGCTGTTTCTGGATTTGATGGGCCGCCCCTGCTTGATGATCGGGGGCGGCCCGGTCGCTTTGCGCAAAGCGGCGGCGCTGCTTCGCTGCGGCGCGGAGGTGGCCGTGGTCAGCCCCGAGCTTTCCGGTTCTCTCCGGAAGCTGGCCCAACAGCGCGAGATCGCCTGGAGGTGACGCGCTACTTCGTCTGGCCGGTGAAGTTGAAGCGGCGCAGGAGCAGCGCCGGCGTTACCACCGAGAAGAAGCCCTGAGCCGGATCGGCGACCCTCCGCCGCTCGCGCGAGATGCCGGCGACGCGTGAGAAGGCCTCGAGGATCGGCTCGGTAAAGCGCAGGTTCTTCACAGCCCCCGCGATCTTTCCATTCCGCACGAGGAACGTCCCGTCCCGCGTCAGCCCGGTCATCAGCGCCTGCTGGGTCTTGAGGAGGCCGTTCACGTAGTGAAAGCGGGTGATCCACAGGCCCCGATCCATCCGCCTGAGCAGGTCGCTGTGCGAGGCGCTGCCCGCGGTGACGAGAAGATTCTGGGCGATCGGCCCTTCGTAATCGTCGTAGGAGAGGGCGTGGCCGGTGGAGCGGGTGTGGTAGAGCCGGGCGTAGTGGCTGTCGTAGACGAGGGACTCCGCCACGCCGTGGCGGATGAGATTCACCCGGCGCTTGGGGATCCCTTCGTAGTCGAACGGGAAGGCGAGGCCGGCCGGATCGGTTCCGTCATCCGAGATCGAGATCTCAGGGGACGTGATCCGGTCCCCCATCCGGCCGGTGAGGAAGCTGGTCCGCTCGTACACTTGCTTTGCTCCGAAACCGATGTAGCTGAGCCACTCGACAATCTCCGAGACCGCCTCCGGCTCAAGGAGGACATCGTACTTGCCGAGCGGGATCGCCTGAGGATCTTTGTTCATCCGGCAGAAGTCCCAGGCCCTCTTGAGCAGCGCCTCCGGATCCAGCTCTGTGATGTCCCGGAACGCCTGGGCCGCGAAGCCGGATGCCTGCCCCTGTGTGGTCACGAGGCGCAGGCCCCCGATGGTCACCGGCTGGTACTGGACAAGGCCCCGGGATCCCGCCACCGCCAGCTCGCTCTCTCCCACGACGAAGGAGCCGGCGAGCGCGGCCCCCTTCTTCTGCATCTGGCTGCCGAGGTGGCGGATCATCGCGACGATCTCCGTGAGGGGCCTCTGGACCGTGGCGGGGAAATAGGTGGTGACCTGCGCGGGGGGTTCCTTGGGCGGCGATGTGGAGAAGGCGGGCGGCGTCTGCTTCCCTGGCAGGCGAGCGATGTCGATCGCCGAATCCAGCGCTTTCAGGATCGCCTCGTGCCGGATGGAGGAGGTGGTGGCCACCCCCACCCGGCCGTGGGCCGCCACCTTCACCCAGACGGTGAGATCCTCCTCGTGGAAGTTCTGGTGGATTCGCCCAGAGGAGAAGCGCAGCGTGGTCTGCCCTGCTCGCTCCGCAGCCAGGAGGGTCTCATCGGCCCCCGAGGCCCGGGCTGCTTTCCTCAGCGCATCCACCAGTCGATTCTTACCGAGAAGCATGGAGTGGCCCGCGTCGTCTCACCGCTTAGCGCTTCCTCCCGATCAGGACCTTCTCGAAGCGGGCCGGGGAAGCCCCGTGCCCGACGTGCATGAGCTGGACCGGCTCCCCCTTGGCGCAGTTGGGAACCCCGAAGAGCTGCCATTCCCCGCGGCCGGCGACCCCGCTACAGGAGTTCCAGAACTCCGGGGTGATTCCGGTGTAGACAGGGTTTTTAAGGGCCTGCCCCAGCCGGCCGTTGCGGATCTCCCAGCCGATCTCCGTCCCGAACTGGAAGTTCAGCCGCCGGTCGTCGATCGACCAGCTCTTGTTGGTGGAGAGGAGCACCCCGCGCCGGGTGTCCCGGATGAGATCGGCCAGGGTCCCGGTCCCGGGCTCCAGGCTCACGTTGGTCATCCGGACGATGGGGACCGCGTTCCAACCGTCGGCCCGCATGGCGCCGGAGGAGCTGCGGCCGATCTGCGCGGCCGATTCCCGGGAGCTCAGGTACCCGACAAAGACCCCTTCCCGGATGATCGGAACGCGCTGGGCCGGGATGCCCTCGTCGTCGTAGCCGAACGTCCCGCATCCCAGCGGTGTCGTGGCGTCGGCGGTCACGTTCACCCACTTGGAGCCATACCGGAACTTGCCGAGGAGGTCCGGCGTGAGGAAGCTTCCCCCCGCGAAGGAGAGCTCCATCCCCAGGGCCCGGTCCAGCTCCACCGGGTGCCCGCAGGACTCGTGGAGCTGGAGGATGAGCTGATCGGGCGTCAGGAGGACGGTGGTCGCCTCGCTGGGGCACTCCTTGGCGCGCAGGAGCGCCACCGCCTCCTTCCGGACGCGGGCCGCCTGCCCGACGAAATCCAGGGCCTTGACGTACTCGTAGCCGGCCTGGGCCAGGGAAGTGGAGTTGGCCGTGGGGAAGGAGCGCCGCTGGACCTCTCCCTCGAGAACGGCGGTGGCCTCCAGCATCCCGCCGGACTCGATCACCTCCTGCTCGATGAGCGCCCCTTCGGTGGAGCAGAAGAGCTTCCTCGTCCGATAGAACTCCAGGGTTGCGGTGGCCGTCTGGATGTTGGGATGGTCCTTCAGGATCTGCGCGGCCCAGAGCAGGTAATCGAGCTTCTTCTGCTTCTCGACCTGGAACGGGTCCACCTCGAGCGGGGTGCGATAGGAGGCGCGGGCCGGTTCAATCGACGGGAACCTCACCTTTCCATGGGAGTCCGGCGCCACCGCCTTGGCCATCTCGATCGCCTTCTCGGCGGTGTGCTTCAGACCGGCCGGGTCGAGCCGCGTCGAGGAGGCGTGACCCCAGGCCCCGTGGGTGAGGACGCGGGTGCAGATCCCCTCGCTGGTCGAGAGGCTGGCGTGCTGCACCTGCAGGTTCTGGACGACCAGCTCCTCGTGGGTTTCCTCCACCCAGCGGACGTCGCCATAGTCCACCCCGCGGCGCCTGAGGAGCTTGGATGCTTCGGTGAGCAGATGCTGGATCTTGGAGGGCACCATCGGTTCCCCTACCCTACGGATTTCGCCTGCCCCTGTCAAGCAACCGCCGGGCTCTCCGCGAGGGACGGTTTGCTATAATGCGCCCAATGGTGCGCATGACGCCCATCCGGGTCATGGAGGCGGTCAACGCCGCGTTCCTGAAGATCCCGAAGGAGGAGATCCGGGCGATCCTGGATCGCAAGGCCTCCCTCTCCCAGCGGCACGGGATGTGCATGTTCACCGACCGGGGCAAGCCGCGGGTCATTGACGTCCAGCTTCGCCCCTGGGTGGTGGATGCCCAGCAGATCCGTTTCTTCCACCGCGCCGCCCTTCTGCTCCGTCGGGCCCTGGCGCGGGTCATGCCGCTTTACCTGGAGAACGCCGAGGTGCGCCGGGTGGTGCCCCTTCCGCCGAAGGAGCATGAATGGCTCATGGCGGCCAACGCCTTTGGCGTCCAGCGCCCTCAGGCGGTGGTGGACCGGCTGGACGCCACGGCCACCTTCGCGGTGACCGACTGGCAGGACAATTTCTGGTTCCTGGAGCCCAACTCCGTGGGGATCGGAGGCATTCATTACATCCCCGCGACCTGCGAGCTGACCGCCCGCTGGATCCTGCCGACCCTGCAGAGGTACCTTCCGGGCGTCCGCTTCGTCTATCCGGATGACCTCCGGCAGATGGTGCTGAAGCTCTTCACCCGGCATGCGCGGGCGATCGGGCGCAAGCTCAAGCGGGTGGTCCTCGTGGAGGACCGCTCCAGCGCGGCCGGAACCGACGAGTTTGGCTCCCTGGCGCAGTATCTCACCCGATGCGGGCTGCCGGCGATGGTGGCCGATCCGCGGGATGTGGAAGTCCGTCGGGGGGAGCTCGTTGTCCGGGGCAAGGAGGTGGATCTCATCTACCGGGACTCCGAGGTCGAGGAGATGCTGGAGATGGCCAAGCGCTCCGGCGCGGGCAGCATCGCAGGGATCCGGCAGGCCTTCGTGCGCAATCAGGTCATCTCCTCGATTGCCGGCGAGTTCGACCACAAATCGGTGTGGGAGCTTTTAACGAATCCCGAATTCTCCCGCTTCTTCACCTTCCGCCAGCGCAGGATGTTCCGCAGGCACGTCCTCTGGACGCGGCTCTTGTGGGAGCGGCAGACCACCGATCCACGGGGCCGGCCGGTCCAGCTCCTCCCCTACGCCCGAAGGCACCGGGAATCCCTGACCCTGAAGCCCAACCGGGCCTACGGCGGGGAGGGGGTGATCTTCGGGCATGAGGTGACGCAGGCAGCCTGGGAGAGGCACCTGGAGCGGGCGCTGCGCCGGCCGTGCACGCATGTCGTGCAGCAGCGGGCGCAGGTGCGGGCCGAGCTCTTCCCGGCCGCCCGGCCGGATGGGTCGATCCGCCTCGAGCCGTACTACGCGGTCACCGGATTCGCCGCGACCCGGGACGGGCTGGCAATCCTGGGGCGCTCCTCGAAGGAGGCGGTGGTGAACGTTTCCCGCAAGGGCGGGCTCATCGCCATCTGGCGGCTCGGCTGAAGCGCGGCGACGACCGGGTAGCGATCGTCAACCGGACTTGAGTTTCAGGTTGACATTCGGCCGCGCTTGCCCGATAAGAGTGCTTGTCAGCCGATGGGGACCTTTCGCCGATGGTAACGACTCAGGATCAGATCCGGCAGGCGGCGGAGCGCGTCCTCCAGGGAGG
>CAYFIG010000094.1:0-7371 GCA_964342905.1 uncultured bacterium | reverse complement strand
GTCCCTGGAATCCGCGTCGGGCACGCCACAGACCTGGCTGGGCTTACTGGCTGCTCCGTGATCTTGTGTGACCGCCCCGCCGTCGGTGGGGCGGAGCTTCGCGGCTGGGCCATGGGCATTCACGGCCTGGACTTCCTTGATCCACGCCACCTGGTCCCCACCCTCAACGCTGTTGTTCTCTCCGGGGGGAGCGCCTTTGGGCTGGAGACAGTTTTTGGGGTCATGCAGTACCTCGAAGAGCGCGGTGTGGGATTCAAGGCTGGTCCCACCGTGGTCCCTCACGTGGCCGGGGCCATCCTCTTCGACCTCACGGTCGGCGACCACCGGGCCCGTCCCACCCGGGCGATGGGCTACACGGCCTGCCTCAACGCCACGTCGGGTCCGGTGGAGGAAGGAAACGTAGGGGCGGGGGCCGGAGCGACAGTGGGGAAGCTCTTCGGGGTTCCTCGAGCCATGAAAGGCGGGATTGGAAGCGCAAGCGCCCATGTGGGGGGAGGAATTGTAGGGGCGCTCGTCGCAGTGAACGCGTTAGGAGATGTGCGAGACCCCACGACCGGCCAGCTCTTGGCGGGAACCCGAGATACTCCCACCGGCCGGAGACTTGTTGACACCGCCTCGGAGCTGCAGCGCGGCACGCCGCTTCCCGTTTTCGGATCCGCTCAGCACACCACGATCGGTGTCCTCGCTACGACCTTCCGGTTATCAAAGCCAGAAGCGACAAAAGTGGCGCAGCTGGGCATGCTGGGCTTCGCCCGCGCGCTTTCTCCGCCCCACACTGCCGTGGACGGCGACGCGCTCTTTTGCCTCTCGGTAGGAGATGTCCAGGCTGATCTGACCGCTGTGGGCCTCGCTGCTGCGGACGTGGTGGCTCAAGCCATTGTTCGGGCAATCAAAACCGCCACCTCCCTGCCCGGGCTTCCCGCCTGGAAAGATCTCACCGCGTGATCTCCGGACTGGCCGCGATGCGCGGTCGTTCCTAAGCGCCGAGGGAAATGATCTGCGCGAGCCCGCCCATATAGGGCCGCAACGCGTGGGGAATCGTGATGCTGCCGTCGGCCTCCTGGTAGTTCTCTAGGATTGCGATCAGTGTGCGTCCCACGGCCAATCCTGACCCGTTGAGAGTGTGGCAGTATTCCGCCTTGCCGCCCCCGGCGGGCCGGTAGCGGATCTCTGCCCGCCGGGCCTGAAACGCCTCGCAGTTCGAGCAGGAGGAAATTTCCCGGTACTTCCCCTGCCCCGGCAGCCATACTTCGAGGTCGTAGGTCTTGGCTGCGGCAAACCCCATCTCGCCGGTCGCGAGAAGCACCACCTGGTACGGCAGCTCGAGGCGCTTGAGAACCTCCTCCGCGTCGCTCACCATCGACTCCAGCTCGCCGTATGAGGTGGCCGGAGCCGTGACCTTCACCAGCTCCACCTTGTCGAACTGGTGTTGGCGGATCATCCCCCGCGTATCCTGCCCGTAGGTCCCCGCCTCTCGCCGATAGCACGGGGTGAACGCCACGTAGCGCTTGGGGAGCTCCGCCTCGGCGAGAATCTCGCCTCCGTGGAGGCACGTCACGGGCGCCTCGGCGGTGGGGATCAGATACAGCGCGCGCCCCTCGTCGGCCTCCGTGGTTTTGAAGAGTTGGTCCTCGAACCTCGGCAGTTGCCCGGTGCCCAGCATCGTCTCCGCGTTGACCAGGTGCGGAACCCACACCTCGCGGTAGCCGTGCTCTCGGGTGTGGAGATCGAGCATGAACTGGATCAGGGCTCGCTCGAGCCGCGCCCCGGAACCCCACAGGACTACGAATCTTGACTTGGCGACCTTGGCAGCGCGCTCGAAGTCCAGAATCCCGAGCTGCTCCCCCAGCTCCCAGTGCGGCTTCGGGGCGAAGGCAAAACGGCGCGGCTCGCCCCAGTGCCGGAGCACCTGGTTGTTCTCTTCCCCCCCCACCGGTACGCTCGGGTGAGGCAGGTTCGGGAGCTGAATGAGCAAGGCCTCAATCTCGTCCTCGATCTCTCTAATCTTCGCGTCCTGCTCCTTGATCTCGTCGGCCAGTTTCCGCATGCGCGCCATGTCGGCGGCCGGGTCTTCCCCTCGGCGCTTGGCCTGAGCAATCTCCCTGCTGACCTTGTTTCGCAGCGCCTTGGAAGCCTCCACGGCCGTCACCCTGCGCCGACGGTCCGCGTCAAGCCACAGAAGCCGCTTGACAGACTCATCCCCTCCCCGACTCTCCAGGGCCCGGGCGACTTGCTCCGGATGCTCGCGAATGAACTTTAAATCCAGCATGGGGTAAAAAAATAGGCCGCCGGGCGGCCTCCGTCAACCCCGCGCGGAGCGGGCTACGATTCGCGCTCGGCCTGCTCGGCTTCCACCCGAGCGACACTCCCTACCTGATCGTCAGGGTCTAGATCAATTACGCGGACCCCCCACGTGTTCCGGCCCTGCGAGGACACATCGGCCGCGTGGATCCGGATAATCTTCCCCTTCGTTGTCACAACTAAGATGTCGTCGCCCTCGCGGGCCTGGACGGCCCCGACCACATTGCCGTTCCGGCCGCCGGTCTTGATGTCAATAATCCCCTTCCCGGCTCGCCCCTGGAGTCGGTACTCTTCCAACGGAGTCTGTTTGCCGTACCCCCGCTCGGTTACCGTGAGGATCGCGGACCCTTCCTGGACCACCTCGGCTGAAATGATTTCGTCGCCCTCCTCCAGCTCGCTCCCTCGCACTCCGGCCGCCACCCGACCCATCGGCCTGACTTCGTCCTCGGAGAAGCGGATGATCATCCCCTGCTTGGTGGAGAGCACGACTTCCCGCCGGCCGTCTGTCCGGCGAGCTGCCATCACCTCGTCGCCGTCCTCCAGCGCAATCGCCTTAATGCCTCCGCGCTGGGGGTGGGAGTAGGCCTCCAGCTCGGTCTTCTTCACCCTCCCCTGACGGGTGGCGAAGAAGATGTGGCTGCCAGCGCCAAAGTCGCGGACCGGCACACAGGTGGCGACCCGCTCTCCCTCGGCCAGCTGGAGGAGGTTCGCCATCGCCTTTCCCTTAGACTGCCGTCCCCCCTCCGGAATCTCGTGAACCTTGAGCCAGTGGACTTTACCCTGGCTGGTGAAGAAGAGGAGATAGGAGTGCGTCGCCGCAACGAACAGGTCATCGACGATATCCTCCTCCTTCGTCTCCATCCCGGTCACCCCTTTACCGCCGCGGCGCTGACTCCGGTAGAGGTCGACGTGGGTGCGCTTGACATAGCCGGAGCGCGTGATCGTGACCACCATCTCCTCGTCGGCAATGAGGTCCTCAATGGTAAGCTCGGTGGTCTCGGCGAGGATTTCGGTCCGCCGGGCGTCGCCGTATTCTTCCTTCAACGCCAGGAACTCTTCCTTGACGATCCGCATCAGGCGAGGCTCCGATGCGAGGATGTCCTTCAGGTCCGCGATCAGTACCAGGGTTTGCTCGTGCTCTTCCACGATCTTCCCGCGCTCGAGCTGGGTGAGGCGCTGGAGCCGCATGTCCAGGATGGCCTTAGCCTGGATCTCGGTGAGATCCAGGCGACGCACGAGGGCCTCCCGTGCAGCGTCCGGATGCTCGGCCCCGCGGATCAGCCGGATCACCAGGTCGAGCTGCTCAACCGCCTTCCTAAGCCCCTCAAGGACGTGCGCCCGCTCTTCGGCACGAGCCAAATCGAACCGGGTCCGGCGCGTCACCACCTCGCGCCGGAAGCGGACGAACGCCTCCAGCATCTCCTTGAGGTTCACCACCTGGGGGCGCCGGTCCACGAGGGCCAGCATAATGACCCCAAAGGTGCCTTGCATCTGCGTGTGCTTGAAAAGCTGGTTCAGGATAATCTGGGGAATTTCACCTCGGGAGAGCTCCAGCACGATCCGGATCCCCTCCCGGTCGGATTCGTCGCGGATCTCAGAAATCCCCTCGATCTTTTTCTCCCGAGACAGCTCGGCGATCTTCTCGATCAGGGAGGCCTTGTTCACCTGATAGGGAAGCTCGGTGACAACGATAGCCTCGCGTCCGCCCCGCATCTTCTCGGAATGGGCCCGCGCCCGCATGGTGATAGTGCCCCGCCCAGTGGTGTAAGCTTCCCGGATCCCGCCGGTCCCGTAGATATACCCGCGGGTGGGAAAATCTGGCCCGGGGATGATTTCCACAAGGTCATCGACCGTGGCCGCCGGGTTGTCAATGAGCCTGACGAGCGCGTCTACAACCTCAGACAGGTTGTGGGGCGGGATATTGGTGGCCATGCCGACAGCGATCCCGGCCGAACCGTTAACCAAGAGGTTGGGGAGCCGGGTGGGGAGAACTGTGGGCTCCCGGAGGGATTCATCGAAGTTGGGGACGAAGTCGACCGTCTCCTTCTCAATGTCCGCCAGCATCTCGTGAGCAATCTTGGCCAGGCGCACTTCGGTGTACCGCATGGCCGCCGGCGGGTCGCCGTCCACGGAGCCGAAGTTCCCCTGCCCATCTACCAGCGGATAGCGGAGCGAAAACTCCTGGGCCATCCGGACCAGGGCTTCGTACACAGGGGCGTCGCCGTGTGGGTGGTACTTGCCGAGGACCTCTCCCACCACACGAGCAGATTTCTTGTACGCCCGGTTCCAGGCCAACCCCAGCTCCTGAATGGCGTAAAGGACCCGGCGGTGAACCGGCTTGAGCCCATCACGGATGTCGGGCAGCGCCCGCCCGATGATGACGGACATGGCGTAGTCCAGGTAGGATCGCCGCATCTCCTCTTCGATCGGAATGGGGAGCTGGCGTTCGTTGGTGGGCATAGGGTGCAGAACCAGCCGTACCTTAGATGTCGATGTTGACGGCGTCCAGCGCGTGCTTCTCGATAAACTCGCGGCGAGGCTCTACGGCGTCCCCCATCAGCACGGTGAACATCTCGTCCGCTCCGACGGCATCCTCCATGGTCACCTTGAGGAGCGTGCGAGCCTCAGGGTTCATAGTCGTCTCCCACAGCTGCTCCGGGTTCATTTCGCCGAGTCCCTTGTAACGCTGGGTTGTCGCTCCTTCCTTGGCGAAGTCAAAAACCGCCCGGATTAACTCGTCCAGCGTCCTGGCCACCACCTCCTTGCCGCCGCCGTCCACTACCAAGCACGGACCCTTGTGCAGCGGTGGCATCTTCTCGTGCAGTTCGTACAAGCGCTGGTAATCCGGAGACTTCAGGGTCTCGACGCTGATCTGCGCTGCGAGGTCTCCGGAAATCTCCACAGCTGCGCCATCGCCGTCGTCGCCTTCGCGGACCTGAACGCTGGCATTTTTCAGGTGGAGCTCTGAAACCACCGCCTGAATCGCCGCCCCAATCTCCTCGGGGCCCACCCCACGCTTTGTCGCTCTGAACTTGGCCCTCAGCAGGCCTTCGGCAACCTGAGGTGGAACGCCCCGCTTGACGAACTTCCGGAAGAGGTGCTTGAACTCCACCGCCCGCTTGAGCGCTTCCAAGAGCGTCTCCTCCCGGAGCGGAGCTGACTTGCCGGGCACCTTCAGGCACGCCTTCTCCGTCCACGCCGTCAACAGGAACTCCTCCAGCTCCCGCTCGTTCATCAGGTACTTCTCAACCCGTCCCTTCTTGACCTTATAGAGCGGAGGCTGGGCAATGTAGAGGTAGCCGGCCTCGATGATCGGCGCCATGTGGCGGAAGAAGAAGGTCAGGAGGAGCGTGCGGATGTGGGCCCCGTCCACGTCGGCGTCCGTCATCAGAATAACCTTGTGGTAGCGAATCTTACTAAGGTCGAACTCCTCGGGTCCGATGCCAGTCCCCAGGGCAGAGATCAGCAGGCGAATCTCCTGGTTGGAAAGCACTTTGTCGTAGCGCGCCTTCTCGGCGTTGATGATCTTTCCGCGGAGCGGGAGCACAGCCTGGATTCGCCGGTCGCGACCCTGCTTGGCCGAACCCCCGGCTGAGTCCCCCTCCACCAGAAACAGCTCACGGTACTGGGGTTCACGCTCGGAGCAGTCGGCCAGCTTGCCAGGGAGGTTGTCATAGTCAAGCCCCTTCTTCCGGGTCAGCTCCCGGGCCTTGCGGGCTGCTTCTCGCGCCTGGGCAGCCCGAACGCACTTCTCGGTGACACGGCGCGCGGTCGTGGGGTCCTCCTCGAAGGCCTCGGCGAGTTTTTCGTTCACGGTCGACTCCACCAGCCCCTTGACGTCACTGTTCCCCAGCTTGGCCTTGGTTTGCCCCTCGAACTGGGGCTCGGGCAGACGGACCGAGATCACGGCAGTTAGCCCCTCGCGGACGTCGTCGCCCGTGATGCCCCCCTTGAAGGTCTTCAGATAGCCGTTGACTTGAGCGTAGGTCCCAATCGTGCGAGTGAGCGCGGCACGAAACCCGGTCAGATGGGTGCCGCCCTCGCGAGTGTTGATGTTGTTGGCAAAGGAAAAGACATTCTCCTGGTAGCCATCGTTATACTGGAGGGCCACTTCCACCTGGGTGTCGCCCTTGGCGCCCGAGAAGAAGAGCACCTTAGGGTGGATGGGAGTCTTGTTCTGGTTCATGTGCTTGACGAACTCGATAATCCCGCCGTTGTAATGGAAGAGATTCTTGCGCTCGTCCCGCTCGTCCTCGATCGTGATCTTCAGGCCTCGATTCAGAAACGCGAGCTCCCGGAGCCGATTGGAAAGACTGTCGAAAGAGAACGTCGTCTCCTCGAAGATCTGCGGGTCGGGCTTGAAGCGGATGATCGTGCCGTGCTTGGTCGTTTTCTCTCCGGGGGTGAGATCGCTGACCGGCTCGCCCCGCTCGTAGCGCTGGGTGTACACCTTGCCGCCCCGACGGACCTCGAGCTCCAACCACTCCGAGAGCGCGTTCACCACCGAGACCCCTACGCCGTGGAGCCCCCCGGAAACCTTGTAGACCGAGTGCTCAAACTTCCCTCCGGCGTGAAGAGTGGTCAGAACCACCTCGGCGGCAGGGCGGCCCGTTGTCTCGTGGATGTCTACCGGGATGCCCCGACCGTTGTCTCCTACCGAACAGGTGCCGTCGGAATGAAGCACTATCCGAATGTTGTCGCAGGACTCGGCAAGGGCTTCGTCCACAGAGTTGTCGATGACCTCGTAGACGAGCTGATGAAGCCCGTAGACCCCGGTGTCCCCGATGTACATCGCGGGGTGCTTCTGGACAGCCTCAAGGCCCTCCAGGACCTTAATATCGCTCGCGGTGTACGTTTCAGCCATGGGGCGCCTCACGTTTCGGGGCTCGCCGGACCACGCTTAGAGGCCCAGGACGCACAGTTCCGCCGGGGCGAGAGTCGGCGAGAGGACTTGATTTCGGGAGCAGGGTCTCGGAGGAGTTGGGAGTAGGGGGGCTTTCAGGGCTCTGTTTCCACTGAAGATGCACCCTATCGCACTCCCATACCGAGCTAAATCCTCATGGGCATTAT
>CAYFIG010000093.1:5447-7420 GCA_964342905.1 uncultured bacterium | reverse complement strand
TCAGGAGCGCAGTCAGGCTCATTCCAGCTCACTATAGCGCAAAGTCATGCGGTCGGGCACGTTTGCAAACCAAGTGGTTATTAGAAGGGTAACCCTGCGGTCTAACTCGGTGAAATTTCAACCGGTGGTAAGTTTCGGCCCGGGCCGGGTTTTGTAAACGACCGCGTGAGGGCCGGATCTGGCCGCTCCTCGGACCGGCCCCCCGGCTCGCCTCCGGTTCCTCAGGGATCGAGCAAACAACCTGAGCGCCCGGCGATCCCGCCTTACCCCTCCGTTCAGCCATAGACGCTCGGAAGCCCCGCCACTCTGGATCGATCCCCCATGCTGGGCGGCAAGCTGCCGGAAGCCTATAATTACGTCGGTCAGGATCTTGGGCATCTCCGGTTTGATCTGCTGCCAGGCCTCGGCATCCCACTTTTCTGTCAGAGTAGCCCGAAGGAGCCGCTGGATGCCCAGGGGTGCTGCCAGGCGCGGTTGCGATTACTTCCCAAGTACTGTGTCTTTTAGGGTCTTTGCCACTCTGAACTTCAGGACCCGCTTGGCCGAGATCGTGATCGGTTCGCCGGTCTGCGGGCGATCCCTTCATTGAACTCGCCCCGCTCGGCAAGGGAGAAGGCTAACCCAGCACGGGACATTACGGCGGGACCCCTAACCGACGCGCCATCGGCCATTTGGCGTTGGAGAGGGCCGAACAGGTCTTCGGTGGGCTCGGCTCGCCTCACTGATCGCCAGGACGAGGCACCGGCACCCCGGATGGAATGGAGGGAGGTTCTGCGGGTTATCTTTCACCTCGCGGTGATTGAGAGGGTCGCACACCGGGCAGGGCGCGCCGTTGCCCTGCCGCGCGATCTTGGCCCGGAGGCCCCGGCTCCCGTAACGGGCGAGCTCGGTGCGCGTCTGGGCGCGTGTGGTTTCGAGACTCTGGAGCCAGTGAAGGAGCAGGTAGAGCTTGTGCTCCTGGTAGGCATGGCGGATTTCAGGCGACGCTCGAAGGGTCGGGGTTTTCTTGAGCTCGTCCCAGAGCGGTGGGAACTTCCACTGCTCCGCGAAGATAGCCTGCCAGCGGTCAAACTCGGGCCAACCGAAATCTCGGGCTCCCAGCCGCGCCCACACCGCGGCATGAAGGGTACCCACCGCTTCGCCACGCGTCGTGATTCCCTTGAGGAGGTCGAGGACAATCTGGCGCTCCTCACGGGAAAACCCGGTAGTCTGGGCGAGTGCGATGGCCGCATAATGGAGCGTCCCGCTCATCGAGTGCACTCTAGTCGTACTCGGCCTGAAATCGCCTGAGGGCCTTCCGTCGCTTCTTTCGCGCCTCGGCCTGCTTGCGTTTCCGCTTCACCGAGGGCTTCTCGTAGTACGCCCGCCGCTTCATCTCTTTGAAGATGCCCCCCTTGAGCATCTCCTTCTTGAGCGCCTTTAGAGCGGGCTCGATCTGGTTGTCGAAGACCTCGATCCTCAACGCCCTAGCTCCTCCGCCCGCCGCGGTCTCCCGAGGGCCGGTGCGAGCTCTGAAGCTTGGCCGCGCTCACAGCCAGGGAGCGCTTCATGAAGGGCTTGCCGTTGAACATCTCGATGGCCTTCCTGGCCGCCTCGGGAGAGGGCATCTCGACGAACCTGGACCCCGGGGGCTGGTTGGCCCTAGCGTTGGTGATGCTCTTGATCGACTCCACGGTCCGGAACGAGGGGTGGCGAATGAACAGCTTCGTCGACATACTCCCTCCTGGAAAAGGATGAAAACCAAACCCCCAGAGACTCTTTAACGAGCCTCTGGGGGTTTGGCCCACAACCACCAAAACCAATTAAAAAGCACTTATAGGGTAATCCGTTAGGGGAATGTTGTCAATGAAGGAAGTCCGGGCGTGGTCTGCTTCTGTCCGTTCTAACGCGCTTAAAGATGTCCGAATGTGGTGCCGAGTCCGCGATACTCCAAAGACAAAAACGGCGCAGGGTGCTTTGGCACCTTCGCCGTT
>CAYFIG010000093.1:0-5437 GCA_964342905.1 uncultured bacterium | reverse complement strand
CCGTTTTTGTTCTGACTGGAGTCGGTCAGTCGCCTACCAGCGGGGCGCGCGACCCCTGCCGCCGCCGAAGCCCCCGCCTGACGGGGAGCCTCCGGAACGCGGAGCCTGCGGGTTCGCGACGTTGACCTTGAGCCGTCGGCCGTCGAGGGCCTGATCGTTCAGCTTCGCGATCGCCGCCTGGGCCTCTTCGCTCGTGGACATCTCCACGAAGCCGAAGCCGCGGGACTGACCCGAGAACTTGTCGGTGATCACCGTGGCGGACTCAACAGTCCCGCACTGGGCAAAGTACTCCCGAAGGCTCTCGGAGGTGGTGGAATAGGACAAACCGCCCACGTATAACTTGGTCGCCATGAGGCGCCTCCTTAACCCCGCGTTGCGGGGTTGATACTCTTCCGCAATCATATTTCACGCCCCGGAGACGCGGAAGAGATCTATCGGAGGCGAGGCCGGATCGACGCGCCACAGTGGCGCCAGAACCAACAAAATAAGTATACCACAAATATCGGCAATCGCCAGTGGATCTTCAGTGGAACATTTTTCGCAAGATCAAAGGGTTACCGACACAGCCCTTCCAGCGCTCTTGCTTTCGGTCAGACCTGCGGCAACCGGCCAGGTGCTGAGATCCCCCTCTGAAGTCTTTGGGCGCGATCGCTCGCCGTCATCGCGCTCATTCGGGAACCGGTCCGTCTTCTAGCCTTCAGGGCTCCATGATATAGTGGGATCGCAATGCACGAGCTGTTCGAGCAGTTTGATCGGCTCAAAAACATCGAGGGGAAAGTAGCCCTGGCGACCCTGGTCAATACCCGCGGCACGACCCCCCGGAAGGAGGGCGCCAAGATGCTCGTGGGGGCCGGGGGGCAGATCCTGGGCTCGGTGACCATCGGCGGGTGCGTGGATGCCCAGGTGATCGAGGAGTCCGAAGGCGTGCTGGGCGAGAACGTCCCCAAACTCCTCGAATTGAACCTGGGGGACGAAGAGGCCTGGGAGATCGGGCTCACCTGTGGTGGCACCATTGAGGTGTTCGTTGAGCCTGTAGAGCTTGATCGAGTCGACATTCCCCCGCTGACCTACTATGAGACCCTTCGCGCCCACTCGGAGCAGGGGGGACGGGGCGTTCTGATCACCCGGCTGGACGGCCCAAATCACGGAGCCAAGCTCTTGGTCCTGGACACCGGAAAGACCGAGGGGACGTTGGGCGACGCCTTCCTCGACCGCCGCTTCATCGCAGAGGCCCAGGAGTGCCTGGCTCGCGGACTCTCCAAGACGCTCTTCCTCGAGGGGATCCGCTGCTTCGTTGAGGCATTCGGGCCCCCAGCTATACTCCTGGTGGTCGGCGCGGGGCACGTGGCCATGCCGCTCGTCTCGCTGGCGAATGTCCTCGGCTTCAGGACCATCGTGGTGGACGGACGTCCGCGCTTCGCCACGCGCGAGCGCTTTCCCGACGCCCACCGGCTCGAGGTCGGGATCCCCTCCGAGCTCGTCAAGTCGATCCCGCTCACCCCGGTCACCGCCCTCGTCCTGGTGGCCCACGACTACAAGTACGACCTTCCGGTGCTCCGCCACGCCTTGGCCAGCTCCGTCGGCTATATCGGGATGCTGGGGAGCAGTCGCCGTGGCAACGCGATTCTCGATCTCCTGAGAGAGGATGGGGTTTCAGAGGATCTGCTGGCAAGGATCCGGGTTCCCATCGGGTTGGACCTCGGCGCTCAGACCGCTCCAGAAATTGCGCTGGCGATCCTGGCGGAGATCCTGGCTGAGCGAACCGGGGCAACGGGGATGCCGATTAGCCGGAAGGTCAGGGAGGGGAAGCGGTGAAGCCTCACGCGGTGGCTAAGGGTGGGGCGAGTGTCGGCGCGCTCGCCGGAAAAGTTCTCTGCCACGACGTCAAGGACAGCGCGGGAAAGCTGGTTGGGCGTAAAGGAGAGCGGCTGGACCTGGCCGCGGCCGAGCGGCTTCTCGCGTGCGGTTGGGAAGAGCTTCATCTCTTGGAGCTTGAGCCAGGGGACCTCCACGAAGAGGAAGCCGGGGCCCGTCTCGCTCAGGCGGTCATCGGCAACGGTGTCCAGGTCAAGGGTTACACCGGCGGCCAGTGGTCCCTGACCGCTACCCGGCGCGGGCTCTTCAAGGTCAGGCCAGAGCCCCTCTGGCGGGTGAACGCGCTCGAGGGGATTTCGGTCTTCACCCTCTTTGACGGCCAGCCTGTGGAGGCCGGGGAGGTTGTCGCGAAAGCCAAGGTCACCCCGCTGGCCATTGCTGGAGCCACGGTCGTCGAGATCGAGCGCATAGCCAGGGATGCGGGAGGCGTGCTGCTCGTGAGGTCGTTCAAGCCCTTCACGGTTGGGGCTGTCGCGCGAGAGAGCCTGGACGAGAAGCAACGGAAACGCTTCGAGTCAGCTCTCAAGGAGAAGATTGACTGGTTCGGCTCCCGCCTCCTGCCGATCCGCTACGCCGCCAGCAACCCTCGGTCAGTGGCTAAGGAGCTTCAGGAGCTTAAAGACTCGGGGACCCAGCTCCTGATCGTGGCAGGAGCGAGCGCTCTCGACCCCTTGGACCCGGTCTTTAGCGGTCTGGACCTCATCGGGGCGCGGATGGAGCGGCACGGGGCCCCGGCTCATCCGGGAAGTCTCTTCTGGCTGGCTCACTGGGCGGAGCGTCCCGTCATCGGAATGCCCACCTGCGGGATGTTCTCCCAAGCCACCACCTTTGACCTGGTGCTTCCGCGGATCCTGACCGGGGAGGCCGTGGGAAACGCGGAGATTGCAGCCCTTGGCCACGGCGGGCTCCTCTCGCGCGAGATGGCCTTCAGGTTCCCGCCCTATCGCCCGACAAAGCCTCGGGGAGAGTTGGACGCCGAGGAGTAGGCGCAGCGTTAGGGGATCCCCATCGCCCACCGGATCCCTTCAAGCAGGTGCTGGCGGAAGCGTTCGTCGACCCACACCTCCTGGCGGTGTCCCAGCGCGGTATAGAAAACCCGGCCCCGGCCGTATTGCCGGGTCCACGCTAATGAGTAATCTCGGTCTAGCCGTTTTCCTTTGCTGATGTCCACGGAGTGCGGGGCCAGAGTCAGGAGCACGTGCACCCGTCCGCGTGACCAACTCCGGAACTGATAGATCTCGTCGGTAATCTCGAACGCTCTTCCGAGGTGGCGGGTGGAAGGATGGGTCGGGTCCTCCACGATCACGCGTACCCGCTGGTGCCAGGGGTGACCGTCGAAATAACCGCCGAGCATTTCGCCGTACTCCGGCACGTCGTACCAGGTGTCGGTCGCGCTGTGAACTCCGATGAATCCGCCACCGGCCCGGACAAACTCCAAGAGGCCCTGGCGCGCGTCCGCCGTGAGCGGCAACCTGCCGGTCGTGAAGAACAGGATAGCGTGGAACCCTTGGAACGAGTGACGCCCAAGGCTCGCAAGCTGATCGCGGGCGTAGAGGTGGGTGACCTTAAAGGTCCCGGATCGTTCTCCAAGCTCCGCCACGACCTGCTCGGCGACTGACAGGCGCTGGGGCGTCGGCCGGCGAACGACCTCGTGCTGGTACCCCGCGGAGTGGGTCATCATCAGGAGGCGGGGCGGCATGGGTGCTGGCCGTGTCCCCTGTGCGAGAGCCAGTGCCGGCACGGAAAGAAGGAGAACGCTAATGATGCTGGGCTGCATCGGGCCGATTATACGTTAACGTTCCCACTTTCCCCTTGACACCGGGATGGCGCCCCTTTAGGATGCTCTCAACTCTTCCAGGGGAGGTGAGCGCGGTGAGTTGGGAAGCCCCGGCGTTCCTCGAGATCAAGATGGATGCGGAGATCAACGCCTACCAGGACGACTTTGGCCGCGGCGAGTCCTTTTAACCCGAACGACGCTCGCGAGCCTAGACTACGCTCGAAGGAGTAGAACTCGCAGTCCTTCTTTTTGGCAGGTAGCCAAGAGGAAGGGCTGCATTGTTTTTGAGGTCGGCAATGCGGATCCGAGTTTTGGGGGCGGCAGCAGGTGGGGGGTTCCCCCAGTGGAACTGCGGCTGCCCCAACTGTCGAGAAGCGCGGGAGGAGAATAGGCGGGTCGTTCCCCGGACCCAGGATTCACTGGCTGTGAGCGGGGACGGGCAGGGGTGGTTTCTCCTGAACGCCTCTCCCGAGATCCGGCAGCAGATCGAAAGCTTCCCACCCCTTCATCCGAGCGGGCCTCGCCATTCGCCGATCCGGGCGATCCTCCTGACCAACGGCGACCTCGACCACTGTCTCGGCCTCTTCTCGCTGCGGGAATCTTCTCCCCTCGTGATCTACGCCACGGAACGGGTCCGGCAGGGTCTCGTCGAATCCAACACCATCTTCCGCACGCTCCAGCGCTTTCCCGGTCAGGTCACCTGGCGCCTGCTCAAGCTCGGCCGCGAGGAGGAGCTAGCGGGGCTCGACGGCGCATCGAGCGGCCTTTCGGTACTGGCCCTCCCGGCGCCAGGCAAACTTCCGATCCACCTCGAGGGCCTCATGCCCGGCGACCCGGAGGACAACGTCGGACTCTGGATCCGAGAGCGGCGCACCGGGCGTTTGGCGGTGTACCTGCCAGCTGCGGCGTCTGTTGATAGCTCCCTCCGCCAGACGGTTGAGGGGGCCGACTGCCTCTTCTTCGACGGAACTTTCTGGTCCAGCGATGAGCTGGTCCGGCTCGGCCTCTCGACCAAACGTGCCGAAGACATGGCACACCTCCCGATCGGGGGCCAGGCAGGGAGTCTGGCGTGTCTCACGGGTCTGATGGCGCATCGGAGAATCTACACCCACATCAACAACACGAACCCGATCCTGCGGGAGGACTCCCCCGAACGTCACGCCGTGGAGGATGCCGGCTGGGAGGTGGCGGGGGACGGCTTGGAGCTTCGCCTGTGAGGCCCGATGCTCCCCTGTCTCCTGAGGCCTTTATCCAACTGTTCCGCGCGGAGGGAAGTCAGCGCTACCACGACCGACATCCCTATCATATTCTCATGCACGAGGGGAAGCTCACGAAGCTCCAGCTCCAGGCCTGGGTGCTGAACCGTTACTACTACCAGACCCGGATTCCGATCAAGGACGCGATCATCCTCTCGAAGTCCGAGGACCCGGCGTTCCGCCGGATGTGGATCCGGCGGATCATGGACCATGACGGCCAGCGCGATGGCGAGGGTGGGCTCGCGCTGTGGTTGCGCCTCGCTGAGGGCGTCGGGCTCGATCGAGAGGAAGTGGCCAGCTGCCGTTCAGTGCTCTCTGGCGTCCGCTTTGCCTGTGACGCCTACGTGGAGCTGGTCCGGGAGCGGAGCCTGGTTGAGGCCGTGGCGTCTTCCCTGACCGAGTTTTTTGCCCCGGATTTGATGTCGAAGCGTATCCTCGCGTGGGAGCGGCACTACCCCTGGGTAAATCAGGAAACGCTCGCATACTTCCGCTCGCGTGTGCCGCGTGCTCGGCGGGACTCCGAGGAAGC
>CAYFIG010000092.1:6415-7491 GCA_964342905.1 uncultured bacterium | reverse complement strand
CCATTTTTCTGAGTGCCGGTCTCACGAACAGCTCGAAGGTCACCATGGCTGAAACTGGATTGCCTGGCAAGCCAAACACCGGACAGGTCCCGAGCGAGCCAAAGGTGATAGGCTTGCCCGGCCGCATGGCCACCTGCCAGAGATGCAGCTCGGCGCCGAGGCGAGTGAGGGCTTCTCGGACGAAGTCAAATTCCCCAACCGACACCCCTGCGGAGGAGATCAGGAGATCGGCGCTCAGCCCCCATCGGAGACGTTCCGCGATGGCCTCGAGGCTGTCGGACGCCACTCCCAAGTTAATCGGCTCACCGCCGCCCTGAGCGACCTGCGCCATGAGACTATAGGTGTTGGAGTTCGGAATTTTCCCTGGCCCGATCGCGCCACCCAGGTCCACCAGCTCGTCGCCTGTGGAAAGAATGGCGACCCGAGGGCGCCGGAACACGCGGACTTGGGCGCATCCAAACGTGGCCAGAACTCCCACCTCTGCGGCCCCGACGGGATGGCCTGGGTTAAGCACCACCTCCCCCGCCCGCATGTCCTCCCCCGCAGGGCGCACATACTCCCCGGGCACGACCGGGCGCGGAACTTTTGCGACTTGTCCGTCGGCTTCAACCTCCTCCTGAGGGATGACGCTGTCAGCGCCTTGAGGCAACGGCGCGCCGGTGAAGATTCTGAATGCCTCACCCGGAGCAATGGGTCGGGCAGCCACCGTTCCGGCAGGGATCGTGCCCACCACCGTGAGAACCGTCGGCCGCTCCCGGGAAGCGCGCCGCACATCCTGAGAACGGAGCGCGTAACCGTCCATGGAAGAGTTGGGCCAGGGAGGGATGTCGAAGGGGGCCAGCACAGTCTCGGCCAGCACCCGATCAAGAGCAGAGAGGAGCGCGACTTGCTCGGCGGCCACAGGCTTCACCCGCGCGAGCACCCGTTCTAGCGCCTCTTCAACGGACAGCACGGCACACACCTCCCGGAGCCTATCTTACCAGAGGCACCGCCGCCGCGCGTTTCGGCGCACGAAAGTCCGAACGCGGGCTCCGCCCGCGCAACCTGCCTCGGGGGGAGGGTTCGGAGGGGGCCGT
>CAYFIG010000092.1:0-6405 GCA_964342905.1 uncultured bacterium | reverse complement strand
GAGCCGAAGGCGAGCGTAGGGGGGCGAAGCCCCCCTCCGAGGTGGCTAGAGGCGGGGACGAACGCGGGCCAGGAACCAGATCCGGCTCAACACGAAGAGGGAGAAGAACCCGGCCGTGATCAGAAGCTCGGACAGGCCAAACGGAAAGACCGAGTCGGTGGTCACCGATGGAAACACCAGCATCATCCGCTCGAGAAAGATGGCGGCGAGCGCCAGGCACGTCACAAAGACCAGTGGACCATGGCGTATCGGCGGCCGGCCCGTGAGCCGCTTGAGGAGATAGGCGAAGGGAATCACCCATCCCGCCACGAAGATGACGAAGGCCAGGACGCGCCACGGATCGTTGAAGAAGCGCCGGATAAAGAACTTGATCTCCACCGGGACATTGCCATACCAGATCACCAGGTACTGAGACCAGAAAAAGTACATCCAAAGAATGCTGGTGGCGAAGACCAGCTTGGCCACGTCTTGGACCGCCGCAGGAGGGACATTGGTGGCACCGCTCCGGTTCGAGAGGACGGTCAGCACGACCAGGAAGCAGAAGCCCGTGTAGAGAGTGCTCACGGTGAAGTATCCACCGAAGAGGCCGCTGTACCACTGGGGAACAAGAGACATGACGAGGTCGAAGCCGAACAGAGAGAGCACGATCACGAAGAGGAAGAGCATGACGGTGGCCAGGGCGCGGCGGCGCTTGCGGTCGGCCTGCTGCTCCGCCTCGCTCCCCTCGCCTTCTCGGAACACGGTGTTTGCAAACGCCCAGATCACCCCATAGAAGACCAACACGCCCACGCCGATCCGGGTAGTCATGAACGGCACGTTGAGCCAGGCGGCCTTGGCCGGGACCGGCTCGGTCACCCAGGGGTAGAGGACAGCCCGGCCAGCGAAGAGCACCACAAAGAGGAGGAACGAGAGCGGGAGGAACCCGATGGTCGTCACGGCAATTCGCTTCACACTGGGGGACCACCGCGCCTCCATCAGCTCCATGATGCCGGCGATGGCGGGGCCGCTGACGGCCAGGCCAGACCAGAAGAGGAGATTCACGAGGTAGATCGCCCAGGTCCTGACCGGCTCTCGGGTGACCCCGGTGAGGAAGGCGATCGCTCCCAGCAGCACCACCACACCGAGGACCAGCAGTCGTCCGTTCATCGCTTGGCCAGGCTCCTGAGGAAGTTCACGACGTGCCACCGCTCCTCCGGAGAGAGCGCCTCCCCATAGGCAGGCATCACCGCCCCGCCGGTACCGACGACGTGCTGCATGTACCCATCGCTCCGCGCCTTCTGAATCGACGGGTGCGTGAGGTCAGGCGGAGGGATGAACTTGGGCGAAACCGGCCCGTCGCCTTTGCCCCCGGGCCCGTGGCAAGGCGCGCAGTAGATCCCAAAGAGCTGCTGTCCTTTCGCTACCGACTCGCGCGTCGCCTGAACGGGATTCGGGCGCTTCGCTGCTGCCTCGCGCTCTTCCCGGGGCAGCATCAGTTCCCCCCCGGTCCTGGGTATAGTCCCGGTTGGCATGGCGAAGACCTGCTCCCCCGGCACGACCTTGACGGTCTGGGTCATGTTGTCGCGCCAGCGAATGACGATCACCCCGCCCATGAGCGTCACCGAGCCCGCAAGGATCACAAGCACGAGCGCGAACACCCACTTCACGACCGCACCTCCCGAGCCCCAGCGTTCCTGAGGCATTGGCGAGCGGCCTCGACCATCTCGGCCGAGCAGCGCACTGCAATACCGAACTGGTCAACGGTGAAGCCCGGATCGTAGTGCGCGGACCGGCGGAGCTTGGGGAGCCTCCCGAGCACCAGGAGCCCCAGCAAAGTAGCGAGCCCTCCCAGGAGGATGGTCAGCTCGAAGGCGATGATCACGAAGGGGGGGATCGAAACGACAGGCTTGCCTCCAACCACGAGACCCCACTTGAGCGAGGACCAGATCGTCAGGCCGAAGCCTGTCAGGGTGCCCGTGAGCCCGCCCACCAGAGTGAAGAGACGGACAGGGCTTACAGGCCTCCCGTGCTCCAGGGCTTCTTCGATCTCCTCCACGGGAAGTGGCATATACACCGTAAAGTCAGAAAGGCCCCTGCCGCGCAAGGCTTGAATCGCCCGAACCGTCGTATCCACTTGGGCGAAGATGCCGACCAGGCTTGCGCTCGTCGCCATCAGTGGTGCCCTCTCTCGCGGACCGGATCAGAAATCGTCTCCTTCACCTCCACGATCGAGACCGAGGGCATCAGCTTGATGAACCCCATGAACAGGAAGAAGAACCACGCAAAACTCCCGATCACGATGGACGTGTCGATCAGCGACGGCACGTAGATCCCCCACGTCGCCGGATAGAAGTCGTGCCCCAGAGAGGGAACGATGATGTTGAAGCGCTCGAACCACATCCCGATCAGGACCAGGATGGAAACGACAAAGAGCGTCGGCGGATGGGTCCGGGCTCGCCGGGAGAAGAGAACCAGCGGCGTCAGGCTATTACAGAAGTACTGGAGCCAGAAGGCCCACGCATAGGTGGCCGTGACCTTCCAGTAGAGGGAGGCGCGTTCGAAGTGATCCGCGCTGTACCAGGTGGTAAACGCCTCACACACATAGAAGTAGCTCAGAACCAGGCTGGTCACGAGGATCAGCTTCCCCATGGCGTCCAGGTGCTTGTCCTGGATGTAGGGGTAGAGGTTCCAGAACTTCCGCATGGGGAGCACCAGGACCAACACCATGGCGAAGCCCGAGAAGATGGCTCCGTCCACGAAGAACGGGGCGAAAAGGGTCGAGTGCCACCCGGGGACCAGGGCCACGGCGAAATCCCAGGACACCACGCTGTGGACCGAGACAACCAGCGGGGTATTCAGAGCGGCGAAAAGCCCGTAGGCCCGCCGGTAGTGGTGCCACTGGCGGTCCGAGCCTTCCCAGCCCAGGGCCAGCACGCCATAGATCTTCTTCCTCCACCCCGTAGTGGCATCCCGGATCGCGGCAACATCAGGCACCATGCCCACATACAGGAAGACGGCGCTGATCGTGAGATAGGTCGAGATCGCAAAGACATCCCAGAGGAGCGGAGAGCGGAAGTTGGGCCAGATGTAGCGCTGGTTCGGATAGGGCAGGAGCCAGTAGCCGAACCACATCCGGCCGAGGTGGATCAGCGGGAAGAGCCCGGCGGTCATGACAGCGAAAACCGTCATGATTTCGGCGGCGCGGTAGATGGAGGTCCGCCAGCGAGCCCGGAAGAGGTAGAGGATGGCGGAGATCAGCGTCCCGGCGTGCCCAATCCCGATCCAGAACACGAAGGTGGTGATGTACATCGCCCACATCTGAGGGACGCGCTTCCCCGCAGCCCCGATCCCGACATAGATCTGGTACGACCAAGCCGTGAACAGGCAGGTAGCCAGGACGAACCCGATGAAGGACATCCAACCGTAGTAGGCGTTACCGGGCGGCTCGAGGGTACGGAGAACGGCCCGGTTGACGTCAGCGTAGGTCGGACGGGCGTCGTCGCTCATGAGTGGGCTTTTTCCACCCCCGCCTTCTGGAGTTCCCGGGTCACCTTCTTGAGGTAGGTGACGGCCGGCCGCGTTCCCAGCTCCTCCAGCACGTGGTAGCCCCGCGGCGATCTGGAGAGTTTAGAGACCCGGCTCTGCGGGTCCTTGAGATCCCCGAAGACGATGGCCTGGGTCGGACAGGTTTGCTGGCACGCCGTCAGGATGTCCCCATCCCCCACCTTGCGCCCTTCGTCCCGGGCGTGGTCCTTGCCGGCCATAATTCGCTGGATGCACATGGTGCACTTTTCCATGATGCCAGCTTGGCGCACGGTGACGTCCGGGTTCAGCTGAAGGTTGAGTGGCTCTGGAAAGGTGTTGTGGTACCAGTTGAAGCGCCGGACATGGTAGGGGCAGTTGTTGCCGCAGTACCGCGTCCCCACGCAGCGGTTGTAGACCTGGGCGTTGAGCCCCTCCTGGGTGTGATAGGCGGCGAAGACCGGGCAGACCGGCTCGCAGGGCGCGATCTCGCAGTGCTGGCAGAACATGGGAAGAAAGAGCGTCTCGGGATGGCTCGGCTTGCCCTCCTGCCACCGCTCCGCCCTGATCCAGTGCAAGCCCCGGCCGTAGGCGAGCTGTTCCTTGCCGACCACCGCCACATTGTTCTCAGCCTGGCACGCCGCTACGCAGGCCTGGCACCCGGTACAGGAATCGAGGTCCACCACCATGCCCCAGCGGTGCTCCGGGTATTTGAGGTCTGGATACATGCTAGGGACGTTCGCCTTTTCTGGAACAGCTCCGCGAAGCTCAAGCTCACGGGCTGCGGCGAGGCTCACATGCTGAGCGATCTCTCGATTGTCCTGGTCGGCAGTGGCCTGGACCACGGCGAGGGGGCGGCGTCCGCCGGCCTTGACGAGCGTCACCCGAACAGACAGCCACTTGCGCCCGCCCGAGGCAGCCTCCGCGTCAGCGGCCAAGAGGTCAATGGGATTGGCACCGCGAGGCCTGCCATTGTCCGTCGCGTACCGACCGTAGGCGGTGTGACCCTGGCCGATGGGCACCGCCACCGCTCCAGGGTGGAGGCTCTCGGAAAGGTACGCGGGAAGCTCGATGGCGCCGTGGGGGGACGTCAGCTTGACGAGGTCGCCGTCTCGTACTCTCAGTGTACCGGCGGTCTCCACAGGAAGTTCAACCCAGGAGTCCCAGGCCACCTGCGTCATGGTGTCGGGCGCTTCCTGGAGCCAGGGTTTGTTCGCTCCCCGTCCGTCGTAGAAGCGAACCGAGGGGTAGGCGAGCAAAGCAAACCCTTGCGCGTCTCCGCCGAGCTTCGGCACCGAAGCGGCCACCTTGAGTGCCTCATCGCTGAGCTTGACGGCCACGGGCGGCACCCTCCTCCAAGCACCGCCCTTCCTGAGCGACTCTTCCCAGAAGGCTTCGAAGGACTTGCCCGGGGCCAGTTCCTTGGCCAGCTCGCGCCACCGACCCTTCACATACTCCTGAAAGCTCTCCCAGCGAAAAGGCCCTTTCCCTTCTGGAGCCGCAAGCACAGCCTTTCCCGCCGAGAGAAGCACATCTCCCACTGCCTTGGCCTGGTAGCCCGGCACCAGTCCCATCGTCGGCTGCATGAGACCGTACACACCCTTCTGAGGCGAGAAGTCCCCCCACGCCTCCAGCGGGTGGAGATCAGGGAGCACGAGGTGCGCCTGAGCCGTGGTCTCATCCATCGCATCAGCGAAGCTCACTACGAAGGGGACCTTCTTGAGCGCCGAGGCGATGCCAGCCTTGGCTGGGAGCGTGAAGAGCGGGTTTACGCGGTGGAGGAGGAGCAGCTCCACCTCGCCTCCCTCCATCGCCCGGGTGAGGGCCAGGATCTCGCGATAGGGGCTCACCTTTCCGAAGGCCAAGTCAGGGCCGAAGCGAAGCGTCTTTCCGATGTTGCCAACCGCGTAGTTGAGGAGGTGGATGATCACCTGAAGCTGGGTGGCATTTTCACCGGACACCGCCACGCCGCCTCCGATCGCCAGGCTCGGCTTCCCCTTGGCGAAGGTACGGGCGAGCCGCCTGATGGTCTCCACGGGAACGCCCGACTCCTTCGCGATTGTAGCCAGGTCCACCGCTCTCACAGCCGCTCTCAGCGCTCCGGCATCTCCTCCCGGCGCCACGAGCCCTTCGTCGAGGATGACGCGGAGCATAGCCAGCGCCACGAGCGCCTCAGTTCCCGGAGCATTCCGGACCCACTCGTCGGCGTTGGCAGCCGTCAGCGAGAGGCGGGGCTCGAGATGAACGAAGGTCCCCGCTTTGCCGTGCTTTAAGGCGTGCATCCGAGCGTAGGTTCTGGCATACCCGACAGGAGAGAGCCAGGTTTCCAGAAAGTCAGCGCCGAAGGAGAGGAGCACGGTCGCCTCTTCGATGGCGTAATGGGGAATCGCGTCGCGACCGAAAGCGATCCGGCTCGCCGCGCGAATGGATTCGTAGGCGAAGGGTTCGTAGGCAATGCGCGGCCGGATTCCCAACGCTTTTGTCCATTCGTCCATGAGCTGGCCCAGGCTCCCGCTCTCGAGCTGGCTCACCAGCGAGATTTTTCGTCCTTGCTTCTCCTTCACCAAGGCCCCGAGCTTGTCAGCCAGGAGCTTTTCGGCTTCCTCCCACTTGATCGGCCTGAGGGTTCCGCCTGCATCCCTGAGGAGTGGCCCACGGATGCGATCAGGGTTATAGACACCCTGGAGCGCAGCCTGGCCGCGGATGCAAAGCGTCCCCTGATTGACCGGATGGTCGGGATTCCCCTCCAGTTTGACGACACGGCCCTCTCGGTTGCGGGCGATGACGCCGCAGCCAGCCGGGCATTCGCGGCACACGGTGGAGAACCAGGAGGCAACTCCGGGGACAAGGTTCTCAGGCGGGACCACGTAGGGAAGGATCTGCTCGGTTGCTCGGCCGCAACCA
>CAYFIG010000091.1:3467-7493 GCA_964342905.1 uncultured bacterium | reverse complement strand
CTAATTTGAAAGGAGGACGCACCATCATGGCGGAAAGACGGAACCTTGTGTGGATATTCCCTCTGCTGATGCTGGCTCTCTTCCTCGTGGGGTGCCCGAAGCGGCCTGCCACGACCACGGCCGCGCCCCCCGCGCCGTCAGCGCCAGCTCCGGCTGTCTCTGCTGCGCCGGGGCCGGGAATCGGCACCATGCCAGGTGGCCCCGCTGCGACCAGGCCCGGTGCACCTGCTCCCTCTGCCGCTCCTGGAGCCGCGATGCGGCCGCCGGCGCCGAGCGAGTTTGTGGCTAGTCCAGCGCTGAAGGACATCCACTTTGACTTCGACAAGTACGATATTCGCCCGGGAGACGCCAAGATCCTGGACGAGAACGCCAAGTGGATGAAGGCCAACATGAACACGTTGATTCTCATTGAGGGGCACTGCGACGAGCGGGGGACGAACGAGTACAACCTCGCGCTCGGCGAACGTCGGGCCAAGGCGACGATGAACTACCTGGTCTCGCAAGGGATCGCGGCGACCCGGATAACCGTAATCAGTTACGGGGAGGAGCGATCGCTCTGCACGGAGAAGAACGAGGGGTGCTGGGCCCAAAATCGCCGCGCGCACTTCCTGGTAAAGTCCCGATAAGTTCGCCGGAGAACGTCCGGGGAGCGCGGCACTCCAGGACTCTCCGCTTCTGGACTCTCCTTGCCCCTCTCGTGTTTTTAGCCGCGACGGGGTGCGCCGCCGCAATGATGGGGGCGAATCTCGAGCAGGACGTGGCCCAGCTCCGCCAAGACTTGGGCGCCCTGACGCTCTCGCTCCATCGCTCCCGGGGCGATACGGAGACGGTGCTGAACCAGCTCGAACGGCGCACGCGGGATCAGCAGGTTGAGAGCCAGAAGCAGTTGGCTGCTCTCTCCTCTCGGACCGAGGCATTGGAGCGGGAGCTCGCAGGCGTGTCCACCCGCGTGGAGGAGGTCTCCCGGCGGATCGAGCAGTTGAGCCGGAAGGTCACGGCCACGCCGTCGACCCCCGCCGCAGGGGCACCGCGCCAGACCCCGGGGGCGGCGCCTTCCGTGGCCGGCTCACAGCCCGCCCAGGTCTATCAGGCGGCCTACATCGACTTCAGCAAGGGCAACTACTCGCTGGCCATCAGCGGCTTCAGGGAGTTCCTTCGCATGTTTCCCGATTCGGACCTGGCCGACAACGCCCAGTATTGGATCGGCGAGGCCCATTTCAGCCTGGCCCGGACCTACGTGACCCAAGGGCAGCCTGACAAGGTGCGGCCGGCGTTGGAGCAGGCGGTGCAAGAGTTCCGGAAGGTGATCGTCAACTACCCGCGGGGAGACAAGGCTCCCACGGCGCTTTACAAGGAGGCGCTGGCGTTGCTAGAACTGAAGCAGCAGAACCTGGCTCGCGTCCGCCTTCAGTATCTCGTGGACCATTTCTCCCAGTCCGAGGAGGCACCACTCGCTCGGGAGCGACTCGCCGCGTTGAAGGAATCTAAAGAGCGCTAGGACTACTGGACGCAGCGCCCCCCCATCTAGACCGGCTGGTAGTATCCCGTAGAGGCCGTTCGCGCTTCGTAATGGCCCTCGATCCAGGTCCCGTCCGGCGACCAATGGCCGGCAACCCAGACGTTCTGGGTGTAGCTCTGCGGGACCCACTGGTAGGTCCAGTAGCCAGGGATCCAGGTGCATGGCGGGTGTGAAGGAACAATGAAGATTGGGTGGGGGACGACGAACACATGGGGATGACCCTCGCTCCACCGATGAATACCTTCACGCCGTCGGCTTCGGCGGTTGCAGGGCTCCAAGCCGAGAGGGTTAAGACCAGGAGGACACCGGCCAGGATGGGATGCGCCATTCTCCGGTCACCTCCTCTGACTGTTCTCGAGAAGTGTCCCCAGACGGGTCGAGCCCAAAGACCCAGATCACGGTCATCTCGTGCTCCGGAGTGGAGAAGACCATCACGCTGGCATTGGGATTTGGCATTTCTATCGCTCGCACGACGATGTCGGGGATTTGCGGCTCCACGCGGTCGTCGCTCCGCCAGAGGAAGAGGCCGAAGAGTAGGAGAGCCGCCATGGCTGAGCCCACCGCGAGGCGGGGAAGCCGCTGCAGGGGCCAGACGGCCCGGGCACCCACCGAAGGTGGGTCGAAGACCGACCCGCGAGCGGGCTCTCCGAGAGGATGCGCGAGCGAACCCCGGGCCAGAATTCGTTCCACCCCGGTTCCGCCGTCTCGACGGCCAACCCGCGAAGCAAGGCAGTGAGCCGTTCCTGGCCGTCCAACCACTGCTGGCAACGGACGCAGCCGTTGAGGTGGCGGGCCACTCCCAGGACCTGGGCCTCGGGGAGGGCCCGGTCCAGGTAAGGAGCGATCCGCCGGCGGATCCAGAGGCAGCCCAGCCTCATCAGCGCGACCTCCCGGAATTTGTCGCTTCGACGGTGGGATAGAGCGCCCTATTCACCCTCCGGGCTTGACTTTCGCCGACGCGCTGCCTAAGGTTCAAGCGGTTTTGCGGCGTCCCCCGGTCAGCCGCGGTTCCGGGGGAGGCGGGACGGCGTGGCGGTGCCGGCTGACAGAATGATCCGGATTCCCTCCTCGACGGGGAGGCCGGTCGGGACCACTTCCTCTTTGGGGAGGAGGATCACGTCGCCAAGGTAGAGGTTGTTGGTGGGGATGAAGACGGTGACCATCTGGCGCTTCCCCTCCGGCCCCTCCACCAGCACCTCCCCGGTTTGGAAGCCAAAGACGTACACCCCCTTGCGCGGGTGCTCAGCCAGGACCACCTCCTTGAAGGAGCTCCGTCGCTCGGGGGAGAAGGCTTCGAGGATCTGCTTGACCGAGGGGTAGATACTCCGGAACACCGGCACCCGGAGCAACAACCCCTCCGCCCAGGAGAGGATCCGCCGGCCCACCACGTTGGTGGCAATGGTTCCCATGAGGAACATCAGTGCCACGGCGGTGAGAAAGCCGAGGCCCGGGATTCGCCGACCGAAGAGCTGCTCGTAACCGGGAGAAAAGAAGTCGTCGATCTTGTCCCAGAAGATATACAGCAACCACGCGGTGGCGATGGCGGGAACCGTCACGAAAAAGCCGGTGAGCAGGCGGACCTTAAACCAATTACCGAGTGTTGAGGTCATGCCGAACCCGATGAAACCACACAGGGGGCGAGGTGTCAAGAAATCGGCCCGCGTCACAGGCGCTTCAGCCGGAAGGCTCGCGGGGCAGGTGGCCGTTGTCACCGGAGGGGCAATCCGCCTGGGCCGTGCCATTGCCCTGGCGCTGGCGCGAGAGGGGTGCCACGTAGGGATCAGCTATCATCGCTCCGCGGCGGCCGCCCGGGCCACCGTGAGGGAGCTCCGAGCCCTTGGCGTGGACGCTCAAGCCTTCAGGGCTGATGTCTCGCGGCCGGCGGATGCCCGCCGCCTCATCCGCGACACCCTTCGCCACTTCGGTCGGCTCGACCTCCTGGTCAACAACGCTGCCCTCTTCTTCCGGACGCCACTCGATCGGACTACCCCGGTCCACTGGGACCGCCTCCTTGCCGTGAACCTGAAAGGTCCCTTCCTGGTTAGTCAGGCGGCCGCGCGCGCAATGCGCCGGGCCGGCGCCGGTCGGATCATCAACATCGCGGATGTCGGGGGCATCCGCGCCTGGCCTTCCTATATCCCGTACTGCGTCTCCAAGGCCGGTCTCTTGATGCTGACCAAGGGATTGGCCGTGGCGCTGGCGCCGGGCGTCTCGGTCAACTGCGTGGCCCCGGGCGCGGTGCTTCTTCCCGAGGGCGCGTCTCCTGCGCTGCGCCGGAGGCTCCGCCGGGAGGTTCCCATGGGACGGGAGGGCGATCCCGAGGACGTGGTCGCGGCGGTCGTCTTCTTCGCCACCTGCCCGCCTTACATCACCGGTCAGATTCTTTTTGTCGACGGCGGAGTGACCGCGAAATAAGGGCGGGGCGAGGAACATGCCGCGCACCTTGTTCGAGCGTGGGCTTCGCCCGCGCACCCGATGGGGGAGGTCTCGGAGGGGGCCGTCGAGGC
>CAYFIG010000091.1:2659-3457 GCA_964342905.1 uncultured bacterium | reverse complement strand
TCGTCCGCGCAATCCCGGGGGGAGGCATCGGAAGGGGGGCGAAGCCCCCCTCCGAGCTGGATCAGGGCAGGACGATGCGGCCACCACCCATCACGCCGAGGAAGTCGCCGAGGGAGGTGAAGCGCATGAAGGGGTTCGACCGCTTTTCGTTGCCGAGCGTGGAGGAGGGTCCCCCGTAGTTGTGGCCGGGGAAGAGAACGGTCGCGTCGGGGAGCTTCGCCAAGCGCTGGGTCAGGGAGTAGTACATCTCGGTGGGATCGCTCCCCGGCAGGTCGGTGCGGCCGCAGGAGCCGATGAACAGCGTGTCGCCGGAGATCAGCCGATCCTCCACCAGAAAGCACTGTGAGCCTGGGGTGTGCCCCGGGGTGTGGATGAACGTCACGGTCAGCCCGCCCACCTGGAGCGTGTCGTTAGCGTCCACCTTGACGAGGTCGGATCCGAATCCTTTGAGGAACTCCCGCTCGGCCTTGTGGACATAGACCTTGGCCTTCACCTTCTCCAGAAGCTCGGCAACGCCGGGGATCTCCATCCCGAAGAGGTGGCCGCCCACGTGGTCCTGGTGGGTATGGGTGATGAGGGCGCCGATGATGGTCATGTCGTCCCGCTGGGCCGTCTCCACGATGGTCTCAAGCTCCCAGGCCGGATCCACCACCACGCACTGCTTCGCCACCGGGTCTCCGACCAGGTAGACGAAGTTTTGCATGGGGCCCAGCTCCATTTGCTTGAGGTAAATCTGATTCGGCATGGCTTTCATCTTACCGTGCTCGCCTGCCAGAGACAACGCCCTCGGGTTCTGCG
>CAYFIG010000091.1:0-2649 GCA_964342905.1 uncultured bacterium | reverse complement strand
TGGGGAGCTCGGGTAACCGTTCAGAAGGTTATAGACATGTCGAAGGCCAGAACCGCACGCGCGTCGAAAACCGGTTTTCCGCAGCGGAAGAGGCTGCCTAACTTCTCGATGTAATTCGCTTTTTCGGAAGTACTCCTAGATTAGGCCGCCGGTCAAAAAACCTAGATAGATATGCAGGCGCGCCGCCAGCTCTGCCAGATCTCGTCCCGCGCCTGCTGGAGCACCCTCTCGTTGGTGGTGTTCTCCCACAGCACGAGGTCCTCGATGATGCGGAACAGCCGCTGCCGCTCTTTCTCCTGCGCCTTCTCGGTCCGGAAGATGTCCGGGTGGCTCGACGGATCGTCCACCATCTGCGCGAAGATCACCGCCCGTGCCGCCGCCAGCGGCCGCCGCGCCCACCACAGGTGCAGCGTGCTCGGGTGCCCGTACCGGATGGACTTCTCCCGCGCCGACGCCTTGTTGATGGCGTCGAGCGGCAGGGCGACTTCGATGAGCTTTTTACGCGTCGTGGCCATCAGTCCTTCCTCGGTCGGTCGATTCCGAGGCTCCGTCGGACGATTGTCGGATGATTGCGCGCGCCCCCGGGCGGGGGCGAAATCGGATGATTCCACGCCGCCATCGGACGATTGTCGGATGATTCTGTCATGCGGGGCCACCTTCCTTGGGAAGGTACCTCGCCCCCCGGCCGGATCCCTTGCGGACGAGAAGGTCCAGCTCGACGAGGCCCACCAGGTCGCGGTGGGCCGTGTCCCGGACGACGTCCAGCGTCTCCATGCACCACCCGGTCGTCACGGAGCCGCTTTTCAGCGCGTGCGCCAGAATCTTCCGCTGGCGTTCGTTCAACTGCGCTTCCACGGCAGGTGTCACCAGGAGTCGCCCCTCCGGTACGCGCAGGCGCTCGATGTTCTCGCCCGGCCCCGGGAAGGTGACCTGGAAGTACCCCGTGTCGGTGCCGATCAGCGGCCGGTCCAGCCCGTGATCCAGCATCTGGTCCGTCATCCGGCGGAAGCCGCTGCCGCGCTCCTCGATGCGGTGGAAGTAGGAGAGGCACTGTGCCAGGACGGGATTCCGCGAACAGGGCCGGTACTTGCCCTTGCGGAGACTCGCGAGCGTGATCGGGGCGGGCGGAAAACCTGGGCTCGAGACGACCACCCGGTCGGCGAACGCCTCGAGGAGGATCTTGCGGCCGGCGTCCTCGTACTGGCGGTGCGCCACCGCGTTCACCAGCGCCTCGCGCAGGCCATCGACGGGATACTCGTCGAGCCGCACCCGGTTCAGGCCCACGATCCTCATCGGGTGCCGCGTGTTGCGGTCGATGAAGGCAATTGCGCGGTCGATCGCGAGCGGCATCGACGCCCGGATGTCCTCGTGGTCGCGCGGGTCGCCGTCGGGCTCGGCGCCCCGGTAGGCGTCGGCCAGGATGCGGCACTGGGGAAACACCGCCGAGGGATCCTTGGCCAGGAGCACGATCCCGGCGGCGGTGGCGTAGTGCTCGCCCGAGGCCGGCTCATGCCAGACGAGGCCGCGCAACGCGGCGCCCGCCAGAAGGTCGTCCTCCGAGAGATCGTGCGGGTCGCGATGCTCGGCCGCGGCGATCAGGCGCCGGGCCACGTCCAGGTCGAGGTCGCGCCATCGGATCCGGTCGAGCGGTCGGGACTCGAAGGCGGAGGTGGCCTCGATGGTCTGCTCGGCGATCTCGTTCTCGTCGCTGGTCGGCGCGACGCCGAAGCGCTCGCGCAAGAGCTTCACCAGCGCCGCCCGGACCTCCTTCTGCAACTCGATGACGTTGCCGAAGCGCTTGTACTTGGGCCCGTCGGCGTCGAGCTCGGCGAGCAGGGTGACGGTTCCCTCCTCGCGCTTCACGTGGCGGTCACCCTTGATGAAGGCGAGAACGGGGAGATTCTTCTCCTTCGCCCGGCGATACTCGGCGTGGGTGATGGACAGATCGCCCACGGGCGCGCCGTACTGGACGCCCACGATGAGCACGTAGACCTGGCAGCCGTCGAGGGACTCGAGGCAGCCCTCCAGGGCCTTCGTCGGGGACGCCGGCTCGTACTCGTAGAGCACCGGCGTGCAGTGTGCTGAAAGGAAGGAGTCGGTGTTCATGAGGTTCTGCACGATGAGCCGCTCGTCCTCGAGCTCTTTCTGCACCGAGCTGACGAACACGCGGAGCTCCGCGGTCATCACTGCGCCGCCGCCAGCGGCCGCCGCGCCCACGACAGGTGCAACGTGCTCGGCTGCCCGTGGCGGATGCTTTTCTCCCGGGCGGAAGCCTTGTTGATGGCCTCCAGCGGCAGCGCCACCTCGATGAGCTTCTTTCGGTATGTCACCTGTTCTCCCATGCGCTACTGTCCGACGTTCAGGTGAAGTGTGTTCTCAGACAGTTCCTTAAGGCCAACCGCATACTTGTGAGGCGCTTGGTCGAAGCGGTCGAAGAGGTCATAAGGGTCCAGCTCTTCACGTGTAAGAGCGATCACGCGATAGCCCCGTCCGGCGAGGTCACGGAGCCGCACCGTGTCCGCATCGGAGTAGCGCTCCTTGAGCGTTGAAAATGCCAGGTACGGCTTCCGCGGGAAGCGATCGGCGAGTTCAGTCATCTTCTGCATGTCGTCATCGGTGAAGTCGCCGAAGCGCGTCGCCTGGCCCAGG
>CAYFIG010000090.1:0-7617 GCA_964342905.1 uncultured bacterium | reverse complement strand
TTAGAACTCGCGCGCCGCGGCGCAGTCGACCGTGGCGGTCACCTGGGGTACGCCGACCCCGAGGACGCCGCGAGTAGTGCAGGCCGCCCCAGGCCCGACGCCGACGAGGAGAGCCTCAATCCCGGTCTCCATGAGCTCGAGCGACTGGTCGTAGGTGACGGTGTTGCCGGCGATGACCGGGACCTTCATGCTCTTGACGAACTTGGCGAAATCGAGCGGCTGGTACGCCGTGGCGATGTGGCGGGCGGTGGTGACGGTGGACTGGACCACGAAGACATCAGCCCCCGCCTCTTCCGCGATCTTGGCGAAGCGTTCGGCCCGCTGGGGGATCGCGGAGACTATCGCCGGTCCCCCACCCTTCTTGATCTCGGAGATTCGCTTGTGGATCAACGTTTCCTTGATCGGCTCGCCGTAGATCGATTGGATGATCTTGGTGGCCTCTTCCAGGCTAGCGGAGACGATGCGGTCGAGGACCGCCTCGGGGTTTTCGTAGCGGGCGAAGATCCCCTCAAGGTTGAGGACAGCCAGGCCCCCAAGCCGCCCCATCTCTATGGCCAGCCGCGGGCCCACCACCCCGTCCATGGCCGCGGCGATGATGGGGATCTCGAACCGTCGGCCGCAGAGCTCCCAGGAGATATCCACCTCGTTGGGGTTGATGGTCACGGTCCCTGGGACCAAGGCAATGTCATCGAAGCCATAGGCAATCCTGGCCTTCCGCCCCCGCCCGACCCACATGCCCATGTGGTTCGCTCCTTTCCCTATGCGTTAGAAGCCCTGTATGTAGGGAACTTTTACCCTCGCCATACTATATTTGGGGTCAGTGTACCGGGAAGCCCTGGAACTGTCAAGCGGGGGCGGGGTGTGCCCGTTCATAGATGATTCGGAGCCCCTCCAGGGCCAGGTCCGGGTTGACGTGCTGGATGGTGCGGGCGACTTCGTGGATCAGCCCGGCCAGTCCGCCGGTGGCCACCACCGTGGCGGCTCCGCCCATCTCGGCCCGCATCCGCTCCACTAGCCCGTCGACCAGCCCGGCGTAGCCATAGATGATCCCCGATTGGATATTGGTCACGGTGTTCCGGCCGATGGCCTCCTTCGGCCTCACCAGCTCCACCCGGAAGAGGCGAGCGGCCTTGGAGATCAGCGCCTCTGAGGCGACGACGATGCCGGGAGCGATCGCCCCCCCGATGAACGCTCCGCTGGAGTTCACGCAGTCGAACGTGGTGGCGGTGCCGAAGTCGATGACGATGAGCAGCGGACCGTACAGCGCGATCGCCCCGACGGCATCCACGATGCGATCGGGACCCACCTCGTGTGGGTTGTCGACGTGGAGCGGTATGTCGACGTTGACTCCAGGCTCCACGCTCAAGGGCAGAAAGCCGAAGTACTTCTCGCACATCCACTCGAGGGTCTGCTGAATCGGTGGGACCACGTTGGAGATCGCCACGCCCCTGATCTCGCCCGGATCGATCCCCTGGCTTTTGAGCAGCGTTTGGATGAACACCCCGTACTCGTCAGCGGTCTGCTCGCGGCGGCTGGTCAGACGCCAGGAGACCCGCAGGTGCCGGCCCTCGAAAACGCCGAGGACGGTGTTCGTGTTGCCAACGTTCATGACAAGGAGCATCGGGGTGCCCTCCTAACGGAGCTCTCCGGCGACGAGCCTCGCGAGAACCCCATCCGCCGTCCGCACCAGCAGCGCGGCATCCTCGTCCAGATCCTCCGCAATACCTATGAGGCCGCCGCCTTCCACGGGGCGACCCAGGGTGACAGAGGCCCGGCGCCAGCCTTCGCGAACAGGACGGAAGCCCTCTCGCAGATAGCGGGTGTACCAGCGATCGAGCGAAGCCAGGAGTCCCTGGAGGAGGGCCTCGCGATCCAGTGCCCGCCCAGCCTCCAGGGCCAAAGAGGTCGCCGGTCTGGACAGGTCAGCGGGAAACTTGGTCTGGTTCACGTTGATCCCGATACCCAGGACCACGTGGGAGACCCGGTCCCCCATCGCTGCGGCCTCAGCCAGGATTCCTCCAACTTTGCGCTCTCTCACCTGAAGGTCATTGGGCCAGCGGATCCCGACCGTCACTCCCGTGGCGGACGTCAAGGCGTCAGCGGCGGCAACGGCTGACAGGAGCGAAAGCCGGGGGACGTGCGCCACCGGGATACGGGGGCGAAGCAGGACAGAGAAGAGAAGGTTGGCCTCGGGCTCGTCCAGCCACTCTCGCCCGTGACGGCCGCGCCCCCGAGTCTGATGATCGGCGACCACCACGGTCCCCTCGGGAGCGTCGAGTTCGGCGAGACGGCGCAGCTCGTCCTGGGTCGAGGCGATCGTGCGGAACGGATAGAATGCCGTCCCCATGAGACCGAACGGCAGCCAGCCCGCCAGGCGGGGGAAGAGGGAGCGGTCGGGGACCGCCTCAGCCAATGCGGGCCGCGTCCTCCAAGCGCCCGAGGCTCTCGAGCAACTTGGCGCGGAGAGACTGCTGCTCGGCCAAGCGGGCCGCTTCGCGTTCCACGACCTCGACCGGAGCCCGCTGTCTGAACTCCTGGCGACCGAGCTTTTCATCGAGAAACCGGATCTCGCTGTCGGCTTTCCGGATCTCCTTGGCGAGCCGCTCGCGCTCGGCAGCCAGGTCCACGAGCCCGGCCAGCGGGATAAAGCACTCGACGGGTCCCACGATGGCCAGGGCGGAGGCTGCGGGGCGGCCAGCCCCAGGGTCCACGGCCACCTCGCACCGGGCAAGGACCTGGATGAGCGGCGCCAGCGGGGTGAGCCGGTCGGCTGTCGCCCGATCGGCTGGCCTCAGGATGGCACGGAGCGTAGCGGTAGGCGGGCTCCGCGTCTCAGCCCGGACGGTTCTGATCGCGGTGACAATCCCCATGAACAGCTCCATCTCGGCCTCAGCCGTCGGGTCCTGGGTCTTCCGGGATGCCTTCGGGAACGGAGCGACCATGATGGAGTCTCCCGAGTGCCGGGCCCCCGCGTCAAAGCGGGCCCCCATGCGACGCATGGGGAGCCGTTGCCAGATCTCCTCGGTGAGGAACGGCATGAACGGATGCAAGAGCCTGAGCGTGGTCTCGAGCACGGAGACGCAGGTGTGCTGAGCACGGGCCCTCGACGCCGGATCCGCCGCCCGGTAGAGAGTCAGCTTCGCGCACTCCAAGTACCAGTCGCAGTACTCATGCCAGAGAAACTGGTAGATCGCGCTCGCGGCGTCGTTGAACCGGTAGGCGCCGAGGGCGCTTCGCACGCTGCCGACCGTGTGCGAGAGCCGACTCAGGATCCAGCGGTCTGCCAGCGTCGGCTCTGCCTTCCGGGCAAGCCGGGGATCGTATCCCTCCAGGTTGGTTAAGACGAAACGCGCGGCGTTCCAGATTTTGTTCGCAAAGTTGCGGTACCCCTCGATGCGTTCCTCGGCCAGGCGGATGTCTCGCCCCTGGGCCGCAAGCGCCACCAGGGTAAACCGGAACGCGTCGGTGCCGTAGCGGTCCATGACCTCGAGCGGGTCGATCACGTTCCCCCGGGACTTTGACATTTTCTTGCCCTCGGCATCACGCACCAGGGCGTGGATGTAGACATCCCGAAATGGCATCTCTCCCATGGCCTTGAGGCCCATCATAATCATGCGGGCCACCCAGAAGAAGAGGATGTCGAAGCCCGTCACCAGGCAGGAAGTCGGATAGAACGTCTTGAGCTCCGCGGTGTTCCGGGGCCAGCCGAGTGTCGAGAAGGGCCAGAGGGCGGAGGAAAACCAGGTGTCCAGGACGTCGGTGTCCTGCCGGAGCTGGCCCCGGCAGTGCGGGCACTCGGTGAGGTCGACGCGGGACACGTGAGTCGTTCCACAGGCGTCGCAGTACCAGACCGGGAGCCGGTGTCCCCACCAGAGCTGGCGTGAAAGACACCAGTCGCGGATGTTCTCCATCCACTGGTAGTAGGTCTTGGTCCACTGGCGCGGGACGATCCGGATCCTGCCAGCCCGAACCGCTTTGATGGCGGGTTCCGCCAGCGGCTTCATCCGCGCGTACCACTGCGTCGAGATCAGCGGCTCGATCACGGTCTTACAGCGGTAGCAAACGCCGACGCTGTGCCGGTATGGCTCGACCCTCTCAATGAGGCCCAGGCTCTGCATATCCGCGACGATGCGCTTCCGGCACTCGAAGCGGTTGAGTCCGGCATACCTCCCGGCCCGGTCGTTCATCCGCGCGTCGAAGCCGATGACCTGCCTCACCTCGAGCCCGTGGCGCTTGCCGATCTCAAAGTCCGCCGGGTCATGGGCGGGGGTGACCTTCACGACGCCGGTGCCGAACTTCGGGTCCACGGCGGGATCGGCGACCACCTTCATGGTAATCTGACCCTCCACTGAGGTGATCGTGAGGGTCTTGCCGACATACTGCGCGTAGCGCCTGTCCCTGGGATGCACGGCCAGCGCGGTGTCGCCCAGCTTGGTCTCGGGGCGGACGGTGGCCAGCGTCAGCGGGCCATACTTGATGTAGTACAGCTCGGCAGCCCGCTCCTCGTGCTCGACCTCAAGGTCAGAGAGCACCGTCTGACAGCGCGGGCACCAGTTGACGATGTAGTCGCCCCGGTAGATGAGCCCTTCCTCCCAGAGTCGGACAAAGATCTCCCTCACGGCGGCGGAAAGCCCCGGATCCATCGTGAAGCGTTCTCGTTCCCAGTCGCAGGAGGCGCCCAGCCGCTTGAGCTGGCGGAGAATGACTCCGCCGGACTCCTCCTTCCACTGCCAGACCCGCCGGACAAACGCCTCGCGCCCCAGGTCCGCCTTGGTCTTCCGTTCTTCGGCGAGCTGGCGCTCCACCACGACCTGGGTGGCGATCCCCGCGTGGTCGGTGCCGGGCATCCAAAGCGTGTTGAAGCCCTCCATGCGCTTCCAGCGAATCAGGACATCTTGGAGGGTGTTGTTGAGGGCGTGGCCCATGTGGAGCGAGCCTGTCACGTTAGGAGGCGGAATGACGATGCAGTAGGGCTTCTTCGGTGAGGCGGGATCGGCCCTGAAGTAGCCGCGTTCCTCCCAGATGCGGTACCACCGCTCCTCCACCTGGGAAGGATCGTAGCGATCAGGGATCTGATTCATAAGATTCTTCATTCTAACATACGGGTCTCGGCGCGACCCTTACGGGATGCGTCCGGCGCCGGTGAAACGCCAGCCCTCGCGGGTGCGCTGGAAGCGAAGAGCCCACGGGCGGAGATCCCCTGGAGCCGTGGCGGAGACTATGGCGATGCGAGCGGACGGGCCATCCAGGATGTCACACGCGGGCTCTGGCTCCAGCCGGCTGGGGAGCTCGCGGCGAAGCTCCGGGGCCAGACCCAGGGCGGAAAGCACCCGCTGATTGCCCTGCCTGAGCGCCACCAGGAGTCGCTCCACCGTGGCATGGAGCTCCCGGTGCCACCCGTTGTGCGTCTGACGCCGCGCGAGGACGAAGGTTTCTGAAGCCGGGACGTAGCGGTAGTGATCCTCCTGCTCGGTCTGGCCCTCGCAGCCGGGCTTCCACCCCGGATAGCGCGCTTCGTAGCGAACCGTAATCTCTCGACCCCGAACCTCGTAGGCGATGGCGTAGAGGTCAGGCCCGAAGAGGTCGACCGTGCTCCAGGCGGTGCGGACCCGCCCGCCCTCCTGGCGCCAGAGCTCGATCTGGAGGGCGCGAGTGCCGCGGGGTGACGCGGGGCTCACCCACACCACCAGAATCTGATCCTGTCCCGTGCGTGTAGGAGGGACCGTGTAGAGGTGGGGAATTCCTGGGCGATGAATCGCAGTCAGGAGTTCCGCGCGACTGCCCGCCCGTCGGTAGACGCGGACGCTACTGCCCCATCCCTCAGCGGAAAGCTGAAAACTTCCTACCGTGAGATTCGCTGCCGGCAGGGTTAAGATTCGAAACGCGCTGCCGCCCCACACCGCCTCGAAGGCGTCCAGCCGTTCCTGGAGGAATCCCTCCGAGGCGAAGACGCTACCCGCTTCCAGACTCTCGAGGATCTCGTCGTCCAAGATCGCGTAGATCTCCCGGAACACCTCTGGGGAAGGATCCAACCCTGAAAGCTCAAGCGCTCCCAGGCGGGAGGCAGCGAGCTGGCGGAAGCGGTCCAGCCGGTCGGCCTCCGCCGCCGGAGCGGAAACCGCCGCCGGACCGGTCATCAACCAGAGCGCCAGCGCACCCGCGAAGGTTCGCAGCATCATGGAGGTATGGTACAACAGAACATGGAGGGCCGCAGATGGCACACCCGGAGACGGCTGCTTGGAATCGCCTCGGACCGCGGACGCCGAGCGAGAGCCGGCCTCTGGGGACCCCCGGTCTCCCGCGGTCACGCGAAGAGGTGGCGTGGTGAAGGAGTCGCTGAGCAGCGGGGACTCCGTGCTGCGATCGAGCCTGAAACTCCTCGCCGTCCTCGCGTTCGCCGCCCTGATCCTCGCAATTCCCGCGGGCCGACGTCCATTCTGGTCGTCGGACGAGGCGCGGTTCGCACTGCTGGCACAGGACATCCTCGATCACGGGCGCTGGTTTGTCCCCGAACTGCGCGGACAGTTCTACCTCAACAAGCCACAGCTTTACTTCTGGAGCATCGCGCTCGTATCGATCCCAGTTGGACGCGTCACAGAACTCACCGCGGCGATCCCGTCGCTCATTTCCGCCGTTGCTGGTGTCGCCGGCGTCATTGCGAATGGTCAGCTGCTCTGGGGATGGCGCGCAGGGCTCCTCGCCGGACTCATCCTTGCGACGACCCCGATGTACTTCGGGCTTGGACATCAGGTGCTTGCCGACGTGATGCTCAACGCCTGGATGATCTGGGCGCTGTATTTTCTCCTGCGCACGCGCCGAACCAGCTGGTCGAGTGCGCCTCTCTTCGGCTTCTACGCGTGCGTCGGCGGGGCGGTTGCGAGCAAGGGGCCGGAGGGGTTCGCGGCCCTCGGCGCGGCGATGGTCGCGGCCCTGATGACCAGTGGGCTGCGTGGCCTCCGCCTGCTCCGACTGGGGTGGGGCCTGGCCATGCTCGGCGTGCTCTCGCTGCCCTGGCTCGTGCCGTACCTCGTTCTGTCCCGAGGGAGTTTCATCAGCGACGTACTCGTTGGACATTACGTGACGTGGTACTTTCGCGGTGGCGTCATCGCCCGGCTTCTACACATGGCCACCGCATTCTCCAACTTCCTGCCGTGGAGCGTGTTCCTCGTCGGAGCGGTGTTCTGGTGGCGCAGGGCCCCCGATGAAGGGCGGAGGTGGGTTGGCGCCTGGACCCTCACCCTCTGGGTACTGCTGGGGCTGTCGGGGAGCCAACGTGCGCGATACCTCCTCCCCGTGTTTCCGGGTCTTGCGCTGCTTACTGCCGAATTCCTCGCGCTCGGACCTACCCGCGGGGGTCAGCGCGCGCTGCGGCTTGCCTCCACCGTGTTCTGCGGCGTGGCCCTCGCGCTGGCCGCCGCGATCGCGTCGCCGCTCGTGCGACTGGTTTCCGGCGAAGACCGCGCGTTCGTGCCCGACACGCTCTGGGAGCAGGCGCTGATCGCCGGGCTTGTGACGACGGCAGCAGCTGCGGTCGCGCTGGCCGCGCGCCGCGGCGCGTTTACGATTGCGGCGGTGGGGGCGGCCGTCTCGGTCGGGATCCTCCTGGCGGTGGTGGGC
>CAYFIG010000089.1:0-7675 GCA_964342905.1 uncultured bacterium | reverse complement strand
GTACCGACGGACCGCGGAGGTGACCCTTCTGGGCAAGGGGAAGGTCCTTCACAGTAAGGACACGGCCCCGGAAATGGCCGCTGCCGTCGATCTCGTGGTGGACGCGCTCGCGCGCCAGGTCCGACGTACAAAAGACCGGATCCGGCAGAAGAAGCCCCGCGTCTCCCCGCGGCGGGTGCCGACAGCGATTCCCCTCGACGCCGGCGTGGTGACCGGCGAGCCGGTGGACGGAGCGCTGGGTCTGATCGAACCCGTGGCCTAGGACATGAACGAAACGTTGCGCTTCGTGATCATCACGGGCCTCAGCGGAGCAGGGAAGAGCTACGCCATCAAGTGCTTTGAGGACATGGGATACTTCTGCGTCGACAATCTGCCGACCACGCTCATTCCCACGTTCGCGGATCTCTGCACCCAATCCACTCGGAAGATCCGGCGAATCGCGCTCGGCGTAGACGTTCGAGAGGGCGAGTACCTCGTTCACCTGGTGGGGATCCTCCAGGAGCTGCGGGCGAAAGGGCACCCCACGGAGGTGCTCTTCTTGGAGGCTCGGGACGAAACGCTGGTCCGCCGCTACCACGAGAGCCGCCGTCGCCACCCGCTGGCCGGGGAGGGAAATGTCCTGGAGGGGATTCGGGCCGAGCGGAACGCCATGGCCGAGCTTCGGGAGATCGCAGACCGGATCACTGACACCTCCCAGCTCACCGTCCACCAGCTCAAAGACCTTCTGGTGGAGATCTACGGGCGCGAGGGTGTCCGTCCCGCGCTCTCCGCGTCGCTGGTGTCCTTCGGGTACAAGCATGGGATCCCGTACGACGCCGACCTGGTGTTTGACGTTCGCTTCCTCCCCAACCCGCACTTCGTCGAAAGCCTGAAGAGCTTGGACGGCAGGGACCCGGTGATCAGGGAGTTCGTGGTCGGGCACCCGGAGGGCCGGCAGCTTCTCGACCGCCTGCAGGATCTGCTCAGACTCCTCCTGCCTCTCTACCAGCGGGAGGGAAAGGCCTACCTGACGGTCGCCATTGGCTGCACCGGAGGACGGCACCGCTCCGTGGCCCTGGTGGAAGAGCTCCGCCCCTTCTTCGAGGGGTTGGGCACACCCCCCACCGTGACCCACCGGGACCTCTACCGTGAGTGACGCCGAGCTGGGCGCGGGCGCCGATCTCTACTTCCTCTTCGGTCTCCACAACCACCAGCCAGTGGGCAACTTCGATCACGTGATTGCCGAGGCTTGCCAACGGGCTTACCATCCGTTCCTCGCGCTTCTCAAGAGTTTCCCCCAGATTCCCCTGGCACTGCACACCTCGGGGGGCCTCCTCGAGTGGCTCAAGGACCGGGCCCCGGCGACCTTCGATCTCATCGGCGAGCTGGTTCAGCAGGGCCAGATAGAGCTCCTGACGGGCGGGTTCTACGAACCCATTCTTCCAATCCTTCCTGACTGGGATAAGGTCGGCCAGATCCAGCACCTGTCCGAGTTCCTCATGCGCCACTTCGGCGTCCGGCCCCGAGGGATGTGGCTGGCCGAACGGGTTTGGGAGCCTCACCTCCCCAAGCCGCTCCGTGAGGCTGGGGTGGAGTATGTGCTGGTGGACGACAGCCACTTTCAGCTCGCAGGGCTCGACCTGGATCGGCTCGGCGGCTACTACCTGACCGAGGCGCAGGGAGCAACGCTCGCCGTCTTTCCGATCAGCCAGCGCCTCCGCTACGCGGTTCCGTTCGCCGACCCCGCGAGAACGCTGGAGTTCCTGGCGGATCGTCGCGGCCAGACAGGAGCCATCACGCTGGTGGACGACGGGGAGAAGTTCGGCGTTTGGCCGGGGACCTACCAGCTCGCCTACGAGGAAGGGTGGCTTGCCAAGTTTTTTGAGACCCTGGTCACGGCCCCGTGGCTCAGATTGACGACGTTCTCCCGCTATTTAGACCAGTTCCCTCCCACCGGCCGCCTCTATCTCCCCACCGCGTCGTATCGGGAAATGGGGGAGTGGGCGCTCCCCGCCGAAGCGGGAGAAGCCCTCGCGTCAGTCCGCGAGCAGCTCTCCTCACTCCCGGGTGGTGAGGCATTGACGGGGTGGCTCCGCGGCGGATTCTGGCGAAATTTCCTGATCAAGTACCCAGAGGCGAACGATTGCTACTGGAAGGCGCTACGCCTCTCCCGCGCGATCCATAGAGCCCTCGCCAACCAGCCGGCCGACCCTCGGCTTGCCGCGGCGCGCACGGAGCTCTGGCGGGGCCAGTGCAATGACACCTACTGGCACGGGATATTCGGCGGTGTGTACCTCGCTCATCTCAGGCGTGCGACGAAGCAAGCCCTCATCGCGGCCGACCGGCTCCTCGGGGAGGCGACAGGTATCGCCCCTGTCCAGTGGAGTCAAGAGGACGTGAACGGCGATGGCAGGCTGGAGGTCGTGATCCGCACCCCCACGCTCTCGCTGGTCCTCCACCCTGAGGCTGGCGGAACCCTTACCGAGCTGGCCTACTTCCCGAAGGGTCTGGACCTTGCTGACGTTCTCACCCGCCGGCGCGAAGCCTACCACGCTCAGGTCAAATCCAACGCCCCCATGCCGGTCATCGGCTGGACCCAGACGATCCACGAGCGGACCTCCGCCATGGAGCCCGGACTCAGCAGTCTCCTCGGCTACGACCGGTTCAGACGGGCTTCCCTCTTGGATGGGCTCTTTCCAGCGGCCGGGACGCTTGATCCCCTGCACCCCTGGGAGGCTTCTCTAGTGACGCTCGGGGAATCGAAGATGAAGACCGAGGTTACCGGGTCAAGTGAAAGAATTACAATGAGATTTTCGCTCAAAAATCCTGATAGTTGGCCTTTGATAGTTGAGAAAGTTATTTCAGTCCAGTCGAGGAACGCCGAAGTTGGGGTGGTCTACCGGCTCCGTTGGACCGGAGCCGATGCGCTGACCGCTCGATGGGCAGTGCAGTGGAACCTTGCCCTCACTGCCGGTGATGCGCCTGGCCGCTATCTAAGGCTTTCCAACCAACCCTCACTCGGTAGCCGGGGAGAGGTGGACGGCCGCCTGACCCTCTCGCTGGTCGACGAGTGGGTAGGCACAGAGGTCGCCCTCAAGTGGGGTCGCGCGGCTCGCGTGTCCTGGGCCCCGGTGGAGACGGTTTCCCTTTCGGAGACGGGCTTCGAGCGAATCTATCAGGGCGCGGCGATCCTCCTCTGCTGGCCCCTGGACCTGACACCCGGCGAGGAATGGGAGGAGACAATCACCTTAACCGTGCTTGAACTTTCTCAGAACACGGAATGAGAAGGCTGGCGCGACCCGCTGGCCTCCGGGTTCCACGCCGTCTTCCTCAGGGATCCTGAGGAGCCCAAAGCCGACGCCACACGCGTCCGGGCGACACAAGAGCTAATCCGAGCGCAGGCCGGGGGGATCACTGACGTGTGGCCGAGGGGAGAAGGCCGGCTGGCCCGCCTCCTCTCGCTGATCTACCTCGGCGACTGGGTGAGCTACTACCTGGCGCTGCTCCGGGGAGCCGATCCCTGGGCCGTGCCCGTCCTGGAGGAAGTCAAGCGGCGACTCCGCGAGGGGAAATCGCCGTGATTTCCCTTGAGCGGCTCTACCCGGTGTGCTAGAGTACGGTGCTCGTATAGCCGAATCCAAACGGGAGGGAGCAGATGGCGCGCGACGAGCACCTCTTCACCTCAGAGTCAGTGACCGAAGGCCACCCCGATAAGATCGCGGACCAAATCTCAGACGCGATTCTGGATGCGATCATGGAGCAAGACCCTACCGGCCGCGTCGCCTGCGAGTGTCTCTTAACCACAGGGCTTGTCGTGGTGGCGGGAGAGATCACCACGTCGTGCTGGGTAGACATCCCGCGGATCGCCCGCGAGACCATTCGGGACGCGGGCTATACGCGCGCCAAGTACGGTTTTGATTACGAGACCTGTGGCGTCGTGACCGCCATCGACAAGCAGTCCCAGGATATTGCTATGGGAGTGGACGCCCAGGGTGCCGGCGACCAGGGGATGATGATCGGCTACGCTTGCACGGAGACCCCGGAGCTCATGCCCATGCCCATCATGCTGGCCCACAAGCTCACCATGCGGCTCAGCGCGGTGCGGAGGCAGGGCATCCTGGACTACCTCAGGCCGGACGGGAAGAGCCAGGTCACCGTCCGTTACGCGGACGGCAAGCCCCGAAAGGTAGAGGCGGTTGTGATCTCCGCTCAGCACCACCCGGATGTGACGCTTCAGAAAATCCGCGAGGACGTCATCCAGCATGTCATCCTGCCCGCCATCCCGCCGGACATGATCGATCCGAAGAGTTGCGTCTTCCACATCAACCCCACCGGGCGGTTCGTCACCGGGGGCCCCATGGGGGACACCGGGCTCACCGGCCGCAAGATCATCGTGGATACCTATGGCGGCGCCTGCCCGCACGGCGGCGGCTCCTTCTCGGGGAAGGACCCCACGAAGGTGGACCGGTCGGCCAGCTACATGGTTCGTCACGTGGCCAAGAATGTGGTGGCCGCGGGTCTCACAGAGCGCTGCCAGGTTCAAGTGGCCTACGCGATCGGCGTGGCGGATCCGGTGTCGGTAATGGTCGAGACCTTTGGAACGGGCAAGGTGCCGAACGCGAAGCTCCAGGAGATGATCCGCCGCCACTTCGATCTCACGCCAGCCGGAATCATCAAGTACCTGAACCTGCGCCGCCCCATCTACAAGAAGACCGCGGCCTTCGGCCACTTCGGCCGGAGTGAGCCTGAGTTCACCTGGGAGCGCACCGACCGGGTCAAGGACCTTCGGGACGACGCGGGCATTTAGTGGCTGACCACGACGTCAAAGACCTCTCCCTGACCCCGACCGGCCGCCTCCGGATCGAGTGGGCCGAGCACGCCATGCCGGTCCTTCGTCAGATCCGCGAGCGGTTCGCCAAGGAGCAGCCGCTCCGGTCCGTCCGGATCGGCGCCTGTCTGCACGTGACCACCGAGACCGCGGTGCTCATGCTGACCTTGAAAGCGGCAGGCGCCCAGCTCGCCCTCTGCGCGTCGAATCCTCTCTCCACCCAGGACGATGTGGCAGCGACGCTCGTGAAAGAATTCGACACCCCTGTCTTCGCCCAGAAGGGCGAGGACAGCGCGCGGTACTACCGCCACATCCAGGCGGTCCTGGCCACGAAACCGCAGGTCACCATGGACGATGGGGCTGACCTGATCAGCACGCTCCACGGAGGAGAGCGCACCCTGCTCCCGAGCGTGATCGGCGGGACCGAAGAGACGACCACCGGCGTTATCCGCCTGCGCGCCATGGAGCGGGAGGGGGTCCTGGCCTACCCCATCATTGCCGTGAACGACGCCAACACGAAGCATCTCTTCGACAACCGCTACGGCACCGGGCAGTCCACGATCGACGGGATCCTCCGGGCAACGAACGTCCTGCTGGCGGGAAAGACCGTGGTGATTTCTGGCTACGGCATGTGCGGACGGGGGTTGGCGGCCCGCGCTCACGGCATGGGCGCCCACATCATCGTCACGGAGGTAGATCCTCTCAAAGCCCTGGAGGCGGTCATGGACGGCTTTCAGGTTATGCCGATGCTCCGAGCTGCCGAGGTGGGGGATCTCTTCATCACTGTCACGGGAAATAGGAGCGTAGTTGGCAAGGCCCATTTCCTGAGGATGAAGGACGGTGCGCTCCTTGCCAACTCCGGCCACTTTAACGTGGAGATCGACCTGGACGCGTTGGCGGCCATGGCCCAGTCTCGCCGGACCGTGCGCCCGTTCGTCGAAGAGCACACCCTCTCGGGGGGCCGCCGGCTCTTTGTCCTGGGCGAGGGACGGCTGATCAATCTGACGGCCGCAGAGGGGCACCCGGCCGCGGTCATGGACATGAGCTTCGCCAACCAGGCCCTCTCGGTCGAGCACCTGATCAGGCACGGCGCGAAGCTCGAGAAAAGGGTCTATCCGGTCCCCACCGACATCGACGAGGAGATCGCCCGGCTCAAGCTCGCCTCGATGGACATCCAAATCGACGAGCTCACCCCGGACCAGGAGGCCTATCTCTCCTCCTGGACCCATGGGACCTGAGCTCCCGGCGCGCTCGGGTTCCGCGCTACCCATGCCCCGAGGACGCACTCCCACGGCCTTCTGGCTCCTGCTGATCTTCGTTGTCCTGGTGCTCGCTGGCCAGGTCGTTCCCCTCTACACTGATTGGCTCTGGTTCCAGGAGGTCGGTTACACCCAGGTCTTCCTCTCCATCCTGACCCTCAGGGGCTGGCTCTTCCTCGGAGTCGGGCTCGTCGTCTTTCTCTTCCTTTACGGCAACCTCTCACTCGCGGCTCGGACGGCCCCGCCTGATGTGCTCTGGGAACTGGAGGACCAGCTCGGGCTTCCGGGCCGCGTCGTGCTGGAGCCGCTGATCCGTCGCCTTCTGATCCCTGTCCTGGCGGTCATCTCGTTTTTCTCCGGGTTGAGGGCGTCCGGCGCGTGGGAGAGCGTGGTCGGCTATTTCAACGGCGGCCCCTTCAATGTCACCGACCCCCTCTTCAACAGGGACCTGGCCTTCTTTGTGTTCAGGCTCCCCTTCTGGCGGCTCCTCTACAACTGGGCCTTGCTGCTGCTGGTCGCCACCATTGTCCTTGTCCTGGCCCTCTACGTGGTCCAGCGGAGCCTCGTGCTTACCGCCCAGGGGCCGCGGCTGGCCGCGGCGGCCCGCGTCCACTTACTCCTCCTCGGCGCCGCGCTCCTGGTGCTTAGGGGACTGGGATTCTGGCTGGATCGGTACGAGCTTCTGTACTCCTCCCGGGGAGTGGTCTACGGCGCCTCCTATACCGACGTGAACGCCTCCCTACTGGTACTCCAGCTCCTGGCAGTGCTGGCCGTCCTCTGCGCCGCAACTTGCCTCTACCAGCTCGCGCGGCCAGGCTGGTGGTTCCTCCTGGCAGGATTTCTCGTCCTGGGGGTGGTCTGGGTGGGTGCCCTCGGGCTCTACCCCGCGGTGGTGCAGCGCTTCCGCGTCACCCCCAACGAGCTGGTCGTGGAGCGGCCGTACATCGCCCACAACATCCGGATGACCCGCCAGGCCTACGGGCTCGACCGCATCGAGGAGAAAGACTTTCCCGCCGAGGAGACCCTCACGCCCGCTGCCCTGGAGCGCAACAACCTCACGATCAAGAATATCCGGCTCTGGGACCACCGGCCGTTGCTCACCACCTACGCTCAGCTCCAGGAAATCCGCACCTACTACAAGTTCATGGGCGTGGATGTGGACCGCTACACGATCAACGGCGAGTACCGGCAAACCATGCTGTCACCGCGCGAGCTCTCCTACCGCCACCTCCCGAGCCGGATCTGGATCAACGAGCACCTCACCTACACCCACGGGTATGGCGTGATCTTGGGACCGGTGAACCGCATCAGCCCGGAGGGCCTCCCGGAGTTTTTCGTCAAGGACATCCCACCGGTCTCGACCGGTCCCATTAAGGTGACTCGCCCCGAGATCTACTACGGCGAGACCGCGAACGATTACGTCTTCGTCCGCACCCAGTCGCAGGAGCTGGACTACCCCTCGGGAGACCAGAACGTCTACACCCGCTACGCGGGCCGCGGCGGGATCCCCGTGGGCCCCTTGCTCACCAAGCTGGCCTTCGTGGCCCGCTTCGGCGAGATCAAGATCCTCCTCTCCGACGACCTAGTCGCGGAGAGCCGGATCATGATC
>CAYFIG010000088.1:0-7679 GCA_964342905.1 uncultured bacterium | reverse complement strand
CAGGTCCGCTACTTTGCCCGTCGCTATCGCGTGATCACCTACAACAACCGCGGGTACCCTCCATCGGCGGTGCCGGGGGATCCCGCGGCGTACAGCAACGAGATCCTGGTCGAGGACCTCTACCACCTGCTCCGCCACCTCGGGATCGGGCAGGCTCACGTCGGCGGTCTCTCGATGGGCGGGAACGTCGCGCTGAACTTCGGCCTCACCCACCCGCACATGTGCAAGAGCCTGATCGTCGCGGGGTGCGGGAGCGGCACGGTCGAGCGCGAGCAGTTTCTCACCGAATACGGGAAAGTCGCCGACAGGTTAGACACGGAAGGAATCGAGGTTCTCGCGGAACGCTTTTCAACGATGCCGGCGCGCCGCGGGTTCAGGGAAAAGGACCATGAAGCGGCACATCCCGCACGCTGGCCTCCTGATGCTGCCCATGCGCGGCCACACGATGAACATCGAGGATCCCGCCTTGTTCAACCTCCACATCAGCGAATTCCTGACCGCGGTCGAGAACGGCCACTGGGGGACTTGGAGGCTCGCTTCCTAACAACTCCTTAGGCTAGACGCGCGGAAGCACTCGCTCCCGCAGCAGGGTCATCGAATGCACCCACGGCTCCTTGGGCTGCCACTCGTGCGCGATGACCAGGAGAGTGCCGAACCCTCCGACATCCTGCCGCAACCTGTGTAGCGTTTCCGTCACCTCATCCGGATCTCCAACGATCCAGATGTTGTCCAGCAGATACTCCACCGAAACCTCGGAGTCGGGCATCGCGGGATCCACCTTGACGAGGTCGAGCATCTTGACCTTTCGAAGGAACGGCAGGAAGTACCGCCGCCAGTCCCTCGCGAGCGTGCCCTCCAGAGCTTCGCGTCTCGCCCGTTCCCGCGTCTCGGCAACGTACACATCGCGGGCGACCCGCCACGTCGCCCGGTCCGCGCTCCGTCCCGTCCGCTGGGCTCCCGCCTCAACAGCCTCCCAGTGAGTCCTCAGCAGCCGCGCCGGGACAAAATTGATGCTCATGGGAATGTAGCCTCGCTCGCCCGCGAGGACCAATGTCTCCGATTTCGAGGACACGCCCGCCACCCCAATTGGCGGATGGGGGCGCTGGTACGGTCTGAGGTGCAGCGAGAGCCCGATGTCCGCCTGGGGATCAGGAACTCGGAACCGCCAGTACTTGGATTCATAGAGGCCGGGCTTCGGATCGTTCCAGAGCTCCAGGATGAGATCCAAGACCGCCCGGGTCACCTCCCGATGCTCCCCCGCCTGCGGGTTGATGCCGAATAGCTCGAAATCGCCCGGAAAGCCCCCGGACCCGACCCCCCAGTAGAACCGGCCTCGCGCCATCTGGTCCAGTTGGGCGATCCGCTGCGCGAGCATCAGCGGGTTGTGGTTCGGCAGGCATGAGACGCCGGTGCCGAGTTTCATGGTCCGGGTCACGCCCAGCGCCTTGGCGATGAAGAGGTCTGGACAGGGAATGTTCTCCCACTCCGCGGTGAAGTGCTCCCCGATCCAGGCCTCTTCAAATCCGAGCTGCTCCAGCGTCACGAGCTGCTCGAGGTCCTCCTCCATGGTCCGCGCCGGGTCTGCTCCGGGTGGGTGCAGGGGCATGGCGAAATATCCGCAGCGCATGAGAGACCTCCTTGTGCCGAGGCTCGGATCTTTTAGCTATCGCGGCTTCAGCTCGATGCGGTAGCCGTCGGGGTCGCGGAGGTAGAGCGAAGGTCCCTGACCGAACGCCCCGCGCCGCTCCACGACCTCTCCCTCCACGGTCACGCCCCGGGGCCGGAGCGCGTCAGCCACTTTCCTCAGATCCTCGCACCGGATCGAGAGGCAAAGGTGGTCCATCCCAGCCTCGGGGCTCGGCGTTGGTGCCGCGGGATCAAGGGGGAGGAGATCAATCAGGGCTTGGCCAAAGCGGAGCTGGACCAGCGAGAACTTGGGGTTCACGTGATCCAGCGTGGCGCCGAGCAACTCGCAATAAAAGCGCTGAGAGGCTTCCTGGTCTCTGACGTGGAGCACGACATGGTCAAGGCCAAGGGGCTCAAAGAGCTTGTCCACGGCTACCTCCTGGACATGGCGCGGAGCGTGTCCCAATAGAGCTTCTCGTAACCCTGGAGAAGCCGCGCCGCGCGCTTGATGAGGCGCGGGTCGGCGCCGCGCGCGAGTCCCGCTTCGACCACGGCCAAGGCTCCGGCCTCAAACTCCGCCGGAGGACTGGCGAACAAGTCGAAAAACGCGGTGTCCTTGGCGCTCAGACCATACCGCGCTTGCAAGGCCCGGCTCATCCGGCCACAGTTGGCCCCCCAGGCTTGGAAGTTCACCAGAAAGCCCGCTGCCACCTCGGCGTCCGACCCATAGAGAGCGAGCCAGGCCATGAAGGCCGGGTAGGCTTGAGCTCCTGGCGCGGGCTCATAGGCCTGGAGCTGCGCCTCATCCATTCCCACCGCGGACGCGAAGGCCCGGAGAGCCTCCAGCGCCGCGGCCTCCCCTCCGAGCACTGCCTGGAAGAAGGGTCCGCTCGGAGTGGCCCCGAAACGGTTCACCAGGAGCGCCACACTCCGGAGATCGCTCCGGATGATGTGGTACTGCTCGCCCGCAAAGAGCCGGAGATCCTCCCGGCGTACCCGCCCCGCCTCCAGCTCGGCGAGATAGGGGTGACCGCGGATCTCCTGCTCCACTGAGTCAAGCTCGCGCCTGATCTCCTCGATGAGTAGTCTTGCGGTGGCCATGTCACAACTCTACGCAGCGGGCTCGAGCCCCTCGACGAACACCAGGGTCAGCCCCGCCAGGACCCCAGCCGATCTCCCGGCCCTGGAGGAACGGTCCGACCACCCCAGTCAGGGCCAGGATTCCCAGGGCGATCCCGAACAGATAGTACCTGGGAAACACCGTGCTCACCAGTCGCCCCGCGCTCTCACGGTCCAGGACCGAAAAAATTGTTAAGAGTTTCCAGGAGTTCACGTTAGTTCTTTGAGGGAACCCTTAAAGAAGTTCAGGAGGAGCCTGTTCACCTGCCCCGGCGCCTCCTGCTGGACCCAATGGCTGACCCCGGGGAGATAGACAATCTTGAATGGACCCGAAAAATAACGTTTCATGCCGCGGGTCAACTCCTGACCCAGGAAGTGGTCTCTAGTCCCCCAGATTACCAGGGTTGGCGCCGAGATTTTGGGATACTCCCGCGCCGGCGGAAGCCCGCGGCGGAACATGGTCCGGTACCAGTTGATGGAGCCGCTCAAGGCCCCGGGCTTCGCCATCGCCTCCACGTAGGCCTTGAGAGCGCCGGGGGTGAAGGTCCCCTTGCGTGCGTTGGCATAGGCGAATTGCTTGAGGAGCCGAAAGTGATTGGCCGAGAGCAGCTCCTCGGGTGCACTGGGGAGCTGAAAGAAGAACATATACCAGCTCTTCTTCAGCTGCTCCATGTTCCCCTCCCGGAGGGCGCGGCCGAAGGCATCCGGATGCGGGCAGTTCAGCACGGAAAGCCGGTCCGTCATCTCTGGATGGAGCATAGCAAAGGCGTAGGCCGCCGCCCCGCCCCAGTCGTGGCCCACGATCGCGGCTCGCGCGTGGCCAACCGCCCGGATCAGTCCAGCCACGTCCTCTACGATGAGGCCCATCCGGTAGGCCTCCAACCCCTCGGGCTTGTCCGAGTCGTTGTAGCCGCGCAGGTCTGGGGCGAGAACGGTGAAGCCGGCGCGGGCGAGTGCCGGGATCTGATGTCGCCAGGAGTACCAGAACTCGGGGAAGCCGTGAAGGAGGATGACCAGCGGTCCCGCCCCGGCGGTCACGCAGTGGAAGCGAAGACCATTGGCCTCGACGAAGCGATGAACCCAGGGCTCCCGCATGCGAATCAGATGACCCCGCGCGCCTTGAGGCGCTCAAGCTCGTCCCTGGACAGGCCCAGCCGGCCCAGATAGATCTCTTCGTTGTGCTCGCCGATCCGGAGGGGCCCCGTACCCAGGATCTCCCCGGGTGTCCGGCTCAGCTTGGGAACAATCCCCGCCATGTGGAGGAGACCGCCGAGCGGGTTTGGAACCGCGACGATATTCTCGCGCGCTTTGATGTGCGGATCCTCAAAGAGATCTCGCACGCTGTACACCAGCGAGCACGGCACCTCAGCGGCCTCGAGCCGTGACAGGGCCTCCGCGGCATCCTGGCTTCCCACCCACTCCTGGACCAGCCGCTCCAGCTCCTCGCGCTGCCTGAGTCGATCCGCCATGGTCGCGTAGCGCTCCCGGAGATCCTCCCGCCCCATGGCCCGGAGAAGCCGATAGAACATCCGGTCGTTGGTGCACGCGATGGCGACCCATCGCCCGTCCCGCGCGTGGTAGTGGTTGTGGGGGACCACGTACTCGGTCCCCGAGCCAATCCGCTCTCGGACATGACCGGTGGCGCCGTAGACCGGGATCAGCTCGTCGAGCATTCTCAAGATCGGCTCGTAGAGCCCCACGTCCACCACCTGCCCCTCTCCGGTCCGCTGCCTCGCCTGGAGCGCCACCAGCGCGCCGAACGCCCCCATCACCCCCGCCAGGTAATCAGGAATCGTAGGTGTGCCTGGGGTGACGGGAGGGCGATCAGGGTGACCCGAGAGGTAGCTGATCCCGCCCACGGCCGCCGCGATCCGGCCAAAGCCCGGCCGCTCGCGGTACGGTCCCGTCTGGCCGAAGCCGGAGATCCTGACCATGATGATCCCGGGGTTGATCGCCTTGAGCGTGTCGTAGCCCAGATTCCAGCGCTCCAGAGTGTCGGGAGTGAAGTTCTCGGTCAGAATGTCCGTGCGCTCGACAAGCCGCTTGATAAGGGCCTGCCCCTCGGGGGTGCGAAGGTTGCAGGTGATGGACTTTTTGTTCCGCGCCTCGGCGAGCCACCAGAGCGACACGCCGTTCACCTGGTGCCCGAGCCGGCGCAGGTCGTCGCCGACCCCGGGCTGCTCCACTTTGATCACCTCGGCGCCGAATTCCCCCAGGAGCGTGGCGCAGACCGGCGCGGCGATGAAAGTCGCCAGGTCCAGCACCGTCACGCCGTCCAGCGCCCGCGGCATGCTCACTCGATTCCCAGGATCGCCCTGACCAGGGCCTTGGGACGCTCCAGGTCGTACTCGCGGTAGGTCGTCAGGAGCTGGGTCTGGAGCGACCCTTCGCCGTGGAGCGTCACCACGAGGTTGTAGCCGCCGAAGTCAGAGGCCGTGAGGTCGCGGATCAGGTGAAACAGTCTCAGCCGCCACTCTGCGGGCACGCCCTTGGCGCCAGCGAGGTAGCGGTCCAGGTCCGCCTTCACGTCGGGGTTTAGGTAATCCCGCTCCGAGGGCACCGTGATGGCGAGTCCCCCCGCGAGATCCTGAAGCAACCTCACAGCCTCGTGGAACTGGCTCGCGAAGTGGTGTTTACCGACGTTGGTGAACACCGGGTTGGGAAGCGCGATCCCCTCCACCATCTGGCAGTCCAGGGCCGCCGCCTTGCCGCACGCCCGGATCGTCTCCGTGTACTGGATCAGGCGAGTAATCTTCTCGCGCACGTGGGAGGCCTCGGCCACCCCGTTCCATTCAGCCACGAGCTGGGCGCAGCCGATGAAGAGGTCACCGATGGGGGGCTTGTAGGCCACGCCGGTGAAGCGGTGGAACTGGGCAAAGGTGGTGGCCAGGGGCCCCGCCCACTCCCACTCCCCGGCGAGGAAGACCCTCTCCCAGGGGACGAAGGCTTCTTCGAAGATCGTCAGCGCCTCGATCTCAACGTTGTGGCGACTCACCGGGGCGTCGAACTCCGAGCGCTCACGGTCCCCGATGGTCCGGCACACCATCTTCACCCCCGGACTGTCAGGCCTGACTGCGAACGCCACCGCGTAGTCCCTGTCGGCCTGGCTCATGGCGCGGGTCGGGATCACGATCAGCTCGTCCACAACCGGCGCCATGGTGGTATGGGCCTTGGCGCCGCGCACCACGATCCCGTCGGAGCGGCGATCGACAATCCTCACATAGACGTCAGAGTCCGGCTGCTCATGCGGGCGAAGACTCCGGTCTCCTTTGACGTCGGTCTGGGCCAGCGCCATCGTGAGGTCGCCTCGGGTGCAGTGACGGTAATAGGCCCGAACTCGCTCCAGGTACTGCGTGCCCAGGGCGCGGTCCATTCGGGCGGCAACGACCTGGAGGGCATCGAGGACGTCGGTCCCCACGGCCTTGATGATATTGAAGGTGCTCCGGCAGCGCCGGGTGGTCTCCTCGATGAGGGCCGCCCGCGCCAGGAGGTCTTGAGCATTTCTCGGCAGCCTGAAATACGCCGAGCATCGCTCTCCATCCTCCGCCTGATAGGTGAAGAGCGTGGGCGACTCCTCCGCGTACTGAAACACGGTGGCCCCGTGCTCGACGGCCAGCGAAAGCGCGGGATGAGTCGTGACGTCCTTCACCCGCTCCCCACCGTAATACACGAGGCGCTGGTCTCTCAGTCCGGCGATATACGCCTCTCGGCTCCTGAGTGCCATCCCTACCCTCCGTGTCCCATGCCAGGCGTCACCGTACTTCACACCCGATCGAGGAAAAGGGGAGGACATGCTCGGCGAAGCGCTCGAGCATCCCAGTCTCGGGAAAGTCGGCGAAGGCGCACATGAGATCCGTGACCCCCGCTGCCCGGTACTCGGCGACCCGCTCCAAGACAGGAGCGGGTTCTCCAACCAGAGTGGTGTCGAGGAACGGATGGTCGGACGGGATCCCGCGAGCGCGGCAGAAGCGGTCTTGCCGCTGCCGGGTATCCACACCATCCCGGCCAAGGATCACGTCCACCTCCACCGAGCGCCTGAGTGCCTCAGGTTCCCGTCCCTCACGCTCCACGAGCGTCCGAAGTTGTTTCCACTTCTCAGCGAAGGCCGCGGGAGTCAGATAAGACGCCTCCCATCCATCGGCGTGCCGGGCCGCGACTTCGAGGGCGCGAGCCCCCATCGCGGCAACCCAGACCGGCGGTCGCGGGGCCTGGAGCGGCCGCGGGGCAAGGCGCGCTCCCTTCAGGATGAAGAACCGCCCGGCAAAGTCAATAGGGCCGCCGCGCCAGAGCGCGCTCACGATGCGGATTCCCTCGTCGAGGAGCTCCACGCGCTCCTCAGCCTCAGGGTACGGGATGCCGTGGCTCTGCCAGAACTCGGTCACTCCCGGATTCTCGGCCCCCACGCCCAGCCGAAGGTCCAGCCGGCCGTTGGAGAGGTGATCCACCGTCACAGCCGCCTTGGCGAGCCACGAAGGATGGTGGGAGGAGGAGTCAAAGCAGTACGTCACCGCAGGGCCAATCCGGACTCGACGGGTCAGGAGCGCGAGGGCGCCGAGCATCGTCCAGCCGTCGTGGGTCCATCCCCAGAGCCCATCCCCATACGTGAGCCGGTGATAGCCGAGCGATTCTGCGACAGCCCAGTACCGCCGGAGGAGAGCGACATCGGTCCCCCAGGTTTGTACGCCAACGGAGATCATTGACGGCTCCACCCGCTCATCATCGAGGAGAGAATCGGGGCAAGTCAAGCGAGGCCCGTTGACTCTTGCCACCCGCGTCGGTAGAGTGAGGCCGATGCGCGCCCTGCTCGTGTCACTGTTTCTTCTTGTCCCCGCGCTCAGCCAGGCCCAGTCCCCCATCGAGGCGGCCAAGGCCCTCATCGCCAACTACCACGCGGATCTGAGCCGGCTGGATCGAGCCCGCGATCTGATGGAGAA
>CAYFIG010000087.1:0-7693 GCA_964342905.1 uncultured bacterium | reverse complement strand
TCCGGACCAGAGGGTCGGCAATGAACCTGGTCGTGTCGAGGAGGATCGGATATCGAGTTCGAATGAGGTCCGACTCTTCGAGATCAGACTCTCGGGTGAGGGCGCCGATCTTCAGCAGTCCTTCGACCTCCTGGATATACGCGAGCCCCGGAATCCGATTGATGTCAACCAGATGGCGCGGGGTAGCCAGCCTCAACTTCATGAGCGGGATCAGGCTCTGTCCTCCAGAGAGGAGCTTTGCGTTATCTCCATGTCGGGCAAGCAAGGTAGCGGCTTCGTGGATCGAAGTCGGGACGTGGTACTCAAAAGCGGGAGGGATCATCGTCGTCGTCCCTTTCCGGGCCATCCCGATCGGAGCCATTCGGAGCTTCGTCTGCCACCCACCGTCTCCCTGGAAACGCCGCCGGCCGACGAGATCATGAAAAAGGATTTTGTGGAAAACAGAAACTCCAGATTGTGGAGAAACACTAGTCACGACGAAGGGGTGCTGTCAATCGAAAAATCTGGGGTCAGTCGCCCACTAAAACTGCTCCTAGAGGTGCAGCTGGCCAGCGAGCTCACGGAGGCTCTGAAGGTTATGCGCAGGAGCGAAGCGATCCAGGATAGGGAGCGCCGCTGCCATGCCCCGCGTGAGCGGTTGGTATGCGGGGTTTCCGAGCAATGGGTTCAGCCAGATCAGCCGGCCGGCCCGGCGTTTGGTCTTTAGTAGTTCGTCGGCCAGGAGGTCGGGGGCACCGGTGTCCCAGCCGTCGGAGAGGACCAGTACGATCGTGTATCGGTTAAGGAGCCGGCTCCCCCATTCGCGGTTGAAGTCGGCCAGGCACTCGCCAATCCGCGTTCCGCCCGACCAGTCCCTGACTTCGCTGAGCCGCCGAAGCACCTGTCGGTACGGTCTCCCCTTCAGGTGGTCCGTGATCCGGGTGAGGCGCGTGGAGAAGGTGAAGGTCTCTACCCGGCCGAAGACGTTCTGGAGCGCGTAGAGGAACTGGAGGAGGAAACGGCTGTAGAGGTCCATGGAACCCGAGATGTCGCAGAGGAGGACCAGCCGGACTTTCCGCCGTTTGCGCTCCTTCCACCGGAGCTCGATCAGGTCACCCCGGGTGAGGTTGGTGCGGATCGTCCGCCGGAGATCAACCACGCCGCGCCTTTTTGTGGGGCGGCGCCGGCGGCTGATCCGTCGGGCTAATCGGCGGGCAATCAGGATGGTCAGGCGCGCCAGCTCGTCGAGCTGGTCAGCCGGGAAGGTGGAGAAATCTTGTTCCATTAAATATTCGCGACCGCTCATCCCAGGGACGCCCAGCGGCTCGCTCTCCGACTCCTCGTCTTCGCCAATCCAGGTCTCAAGCGCCACCCCTTCCCGCTTCTGTCCTGCCACCGTGAGCATCCCCGGTTGGTCGTCGCGGGGCGCCACAGCACTCGTGGCCAACAACCCTTCCATCACCGGGGGGATTTCGCTCTGACGCTTCCAGAACGCTTCGAAACAGCGATCAAAGGCTGGTTGCTCCTCGATCCGGGACATCAGCACCGAGCGAAGCCCGAGGTAGAGCTCTTCACGGTCAGCCAGGTCCAACTGCTCGAGGGCTCGAACGGCATCGGTGGCCTCGGAAACGGTCACCGGCAGCCCGTGCTGGCGGAGGAGCCGGCAGAACGAGAGGGTCGAGGTGAGAAGGTCGCGGGAGATGCTATCCCTCCAGCGGGAGGAAGCGGCTCAGGCCCGAGCTTGCCAGCTCCTGCTTGAAACGCTTCATGTCCTCGGCGTCCTTCAGCACGCAGCCGAGGGTTTCGGCCACCAGACTGTCGTCCAGGTGGTCAGCGTGGAGGACCATCAGGGCTTGGGCCCAGTCCAGAGTCTCCGCCACGCCAGGCACCTTGGAGAGCCGAACTTGCCGGATCGTCTCCATGAACTTGGAAACCTGGCGGGCCAGGCGCTCGTTGATGCCGGGGACCTTCCGCTGGACGATCCGCACTTCTTTCTCGAAGGACGGGTAGTCGATCCAGAGGTAGAGGCAACGCCGGCGCAGGGCGTCGGAAAGCTCGCGGGAGCGATTGGAGGTCAGCACAACGTAGGGCGGCTGGGTGGCCTTGATGGTGCCGATCTCAGGAATCGTGACCTGAAAGTCCGAAAGCACCTCGAGAAGGAACGCTTCGAACTCTTCGTCGCTTCTGTCGACTTCGTCCACAAGGAGAACGGGAGGTTGCCCGTCCTGGGTGATGGCCTGGAGGAGCGGACGTCTCAGGAGGAACGGCTCGGAGAAGATAGCCGCCTCCTTCTGCGCGAGCGTGTGGTCGGTCCTCTCCTCCAGCTTGATGTGGAGGAGCTGCTTCGGGTAGTTCCACTCGTAGAGCGCGGTGGTCTGGTCCAGCCCCTCGTAGCACTGGAGGCGGATCAGGTTGGTCTCCAGCACGCGAGCCAGCACCTTGGCCACCTCGGTCTTCCCCACCCCGGCATGCCCCTCGATGAGGAGGGGCTTCCGAAGGGTCATGGCCAAGTGCACCGAAGTGGCGATGGGAGCGTCGGTCACATAGTCGGCCGACTCCATCAGCTCCTGGATCTTTCTGATCTCGTTTCGCATGGGTACCTCGAAGGGAATGTCAGCCTCTCCTAGTTTACACCAGGGTTGCCCTTTGGGCGGAGGCGTTCGTACTCCTCAAGGGTGTCGAGATCGGCTGGCATCTGAACGTCGAACGTAACAAGGGAGACTCGCGCTGGGTCCTTTTCGACCACCGTTCGGGCGCCGCGGTCACCAGTCAGAGCTCGGAGCTCAGGGAAAACGGCGGCGGCGAAGAGAACCGGGTTCCCCTGCACGCCGCGGTATCCCGGGGCCACGATGGGTTTCCCGGTCTGCCTGAAGGACTCCAGGAGCCGGGGAATGACCTCGGGGGGGAGCGTGGGCTGGTCTCCAAGAGCAATGAGGGTTGCTTCTACGCTCGGCTGGAGGGCCGAGACCCCACAGGCGATCGAACTCCCCTGACCGGCCTCAGGGTTCGGGTTCCGGACAAAACGAACGGGCAGGCCTGACAACGCCTTCCGGACGGCCTCACCCTCGTGGCCGACCACCACGAGCAGATCATCCACGCCCCCCGCTCCCACGCGCTCTACCGCCCGTCGGATCACAGGCTGCCCGCCCCAGTCCAGCAGGAGCTTGGGGCGGCCCATCCGACTGGAGAGGCCGGCGGCGAGAACAATTCCAGAAATCATAAGCGCGCCGATCAAAACCTACCTGCCCATCCCTCGCGCATAGCGGGGGTCACGCACCCGCCCGATCAACAGGGCGAGCCCGATTGCGCCAGCCAGCGTCGCCACCCAGAACAGAAACTCGAATCCCAGGGCATCGGCCATCAATCCGGCTACCAGCGGCGCCGCAAACGTGACGGGTGCGAGCAACGTATTGCCGATGCCGATGTAGGTGGGTCGGTCGGCGGCAACGGGAGCGAACTCGAGAAGAATATTGAGATTCGAAACATGGATGGCGGCCACCTGCAATCCGACGAGTGCAAAGACCACACTGAACCACCCGAGGGAAGGGGCCGCCAGCGCAATCAAATTGGCAGCGACCGTCGCGGTGGCACCGGTGATGATCACCAGCCGGTGGCCAGCCCGGTCAGCGAGCCAGCCTAGGACGAGATTCCCCGCGATCTCGCCCGAGAGGAGGAACGTCGTAAACAGGCCGACCTGCGCGGGCTCAGCGGCGCGGGTGCGCAGCGCGTAGACGGTGTAGAAGCCGGTCGCCATGGCCCCGGCTACGTCGAAGGCCTGCGCGGCGAGAAACCAGCACAAGTTACGGTTGCCGCGTAGGAGCGCCGGAACACGGGCCAAATAGGTACGAAGGGGCTCCACGGGCTGCGCGACCCCGGATAGAGGCTCGCGCGCAAACCTCAGCGAAACGTAGGAGAGCCCCATGAAGAAACCGCTGATCACGAAGCAGACACCATAGCTGACCGGCGCCTCCAGGGTCCCCAGAATGTACGCGGTCGCGAAACTGCCGAGGAATCCCCCCGTGTTTCCGGTGAGGCTCGCCATGGCGAAAAACCGCCCGCGGAGATGGGTTGGGATGGCTCTTCCGACGACGTCCATCCATGCCGGCATGAGCACACCCCCCACCCCGGTAATCACGAGCAGCATGATCAGCACGATGGCCAGTGTGAGTGCCGGGGCTGGGTCCGCGAGGAAAAAGGCGGCTAACGCGAGGACCAGGAACGGGGCGCGCTCCCAGATGGTGTACCGCAGCACGAACGGGAGCTTCCGCGAGAGCGTGACCGTGTGACCCGCGGCAAACAGTGACGGAAGCAGCCACCCGACCGTCATCACCGCCGGAATGGCACCGATAATGAGGTTCGGGGGCCCCAGGTGGACGGCAAACGCCGGGAGGATCGTGGAACGCGCCGCGAACGACAGGCCAACCAGGAAGAGCGCAAAGTCGCCGCCGAGGGCCAGGATATTGTGGCGCAGATTCCGGCGCGCAAACGGGTCGTCACCCGATTCTCCAGATTGCGGCGACGTGCCAGGCCCTCCACAAAAACTTGGCCAGGAGCCCGAGCAGGGTTCCTGGCCAGTGGGTTTTGGCTTCGGGTTTCGGGTGGCTCCTACTTCTTGGCGCGCGTGAGGGCAGCCTCAAGGGCGCGGCGGCAGTAGACCTTAAGCAGGTGGGTCTTATACTCTACGGACCCCTGGAGGTCGGCCTGAACATCCACGCCATCCGGCGCCTTCTCCGCTGCGGCTTGGATGGTCCCCGCGTCCAGGGTCTTCCCTGTCAGTAGAGCTTCAACCCCCTTGGCCCGCACTGCCTTGGTCCCGGCTCCGGTAATCCCGATGCCTGCCTTCGAGCACGCCCCCTTGCCATCCACGGTCACAACCGTAGCGACCCCCACGACAGCAAACCGCGAGGCAGGGTGGGGGAATTTCATGTACGACATTCCGGTACCTGTCGCCCATGAGGGAATTCGAATTTCAACAAGAATTTCATCGGGTTGGAGAGCAGTGGTGAGAAGTCCCTTGAAGAACTCATCGACCTTGATAGCCCGCTTGCCTTTGGGCCCCTGAGCCACCAGTTCAACCCCTAAGGCTATGGCCCCGGCAGGGTAGTCGGCAGCAGGGTCGGCGTGGGCCAGGCTCCCCCCGATCGTCCCCATGTTCCTGATCTGGGGATCGCCGATCTGTCCCGCGGTCTCGGGAAGGAGCGGGCACTTCTGCCTGAGGAGGGTCGAAGACTCCACTTGGTAATGAGTGGTGAGGGCACCGATGACAACAGCGCCGCCCTCCTCTTTGATCCCTGAAAGGCCGGGCACCTTCCTGAGGTCGATCAGGTGCTTGGGCTGGGCCAGGCGGAGCTTCATCATCGGGATCAGGCTGTGACCGCCTGCCAGGATTTTCGCGTCATCCTTGAGCCGGCCGAGGAGAGAGATCGCCTCCTGAACGGTCGATGGCGTGTGGTAGTCGAACTGGGCCGGATACATGGCCTTCCCTCCTCCTCTTTATCGCTTGCCCTTCGCGGCCTGGACCGCGCTCCAGACCCGCGCGGGAGTGAGCGGCATGTCAACGTGGGTGACCCCAAAGGGTGCGAGCGCGTCCATCACCGCGTTGGCGATGGCCGGGGTAGAGGCGATGGTCCCGGTCTCCCCCGCGCCCTTGACGCCGATCGGGTTCACCGGCGACGGCGTCACGGTGCGGTCGGTCTCGTACATCGGCAGCTGATCGGCCTTGGGCATAGCGTACTCCATCAGCGTCCCGGTGAGGAGCTGGCCGTTGTCGTCGTACGCCCCCCACTCCCAGAGGGCCTGCCCGATGCCGTGAGTAATCCCTCCGTGGACCATCCCGTCAACAATCATGGGGTTGATGACCCTCCCGACGTCGTCAACCGCCACGTATCGTAAGATCTTGACGTTTCCGGTCTCGGGGTCCACTTCCACCACCGCGACATGGGCGCCGAAGGGGAAGGTGAAGTTGGGGGGATCAAAGAAGGTCGTGGCCTCGAGACCGGGCTCCATTCCCTTCGGGAGATTGTGGGCCAGGTAGGCCATCAGGACCACCTCTCCCCAGGCTTTGGATCGGTCCGGAGAGCCCTTGACCAAGAACTTGCCGCCCTCGAAGACGATATCGCCCTCGGCGGCCTCCAGGAGGTGGGCCGCGATCTTCCGGCCTTTCTCTTTGATCTTCTGGAGGCTCACGTAGATGGCACTTCCACCGACCGGCGCGCTCCGGCTGCCGTAGGTCCCCATGCCGAACGGGATGGCACCGGTGTCGCCGTGGACGATCTCCACGTGCTCAAATGGGATCCCGAGCTCATCGGCCGCGAGCTGAGCAAAGGTGGTCTCGTGACCCTGGCCGTGGGAGTGGGAGCCCGTGTACACCGTCACCGTCCCCGTGGGGTGGACACGCACGGCAGCGCTCTCCCACAGCCCCGCCTGGGCACCGAGCGCGCCGGCCACGGCGGACGGCGCCGGGCCGCAGGCCTCGATGTAGGTCGAGAGCCCGATGCCGATGTACTGGCCGGTCTTCCGGGCCTTCTCCTGCTCCTCGCGCAGTTTCTTGTAGCCCACCATCTCGAGGGCCTTGTCGAGGGCCGCCCCGTAGTTGCCGCTGTCGTACACGAAGGCCACCGGCGTCTGGTAGGGGAACTTGTCCGCCGGGATGAAGTTCTTCCTCCTGAGCTCGGCCACGTCCGTGTTGAGGGCCTTCGCCCCCAGGTCCACCAGCCGCTCGACAAGGTAGGCGGCCTCGGGCCTGCCGGCCCCGCGAAGCGCATCCACGGGCGCCGTGTTGGTCAGAACGCCCCACACCCGGCAGAAGATGGTGGGGATGGTGTACACGCCCGACAGCAGCGGACCGTAGAGGAAGGACGGGATGAGCGGGGCGAACGTAGAGAGGTAGGCGCCCAGGTTGGCGTGAGTCTTCACCCGGAGGCCTTGAATCTTCCCGTCCCGGCCGAACGCCATCTCAGCCTCGGTGATGTGGTCGCGCCCATGGGCGTCGGTCAGGAAGCTCTCTCGCCGCTCGGCGGTCCACTTGACCGGGCGCCCCAGCGCCTTCGAAGCCCAGGAGACCGCTACCTCTTCGTTGTAAACGAAAATCTTGGAGCCAAAGCCGCCGCCGACGTCGGGAGAGATCACGCGCATCTTGTGCTCGGGCATGCCGAGGACGAAGGCTGCCATGAGAAGCCGATGGACGTGAGGGTTCTGGGAGGTGACCCAGAGTGTGAGGTCACCCGTCGCCGGCACGTAGTTGGCCAGGCAGGCACGCGGCTCGATGGCGTTGGGGATGAGCCGCTGGTTCACGAGCCGCTGCTTGACCACCGTGGCGGCGCCCTGAAAGGCCTGATCGGTCTTCGTCTTGTCCCCGATCGACCAGTCGAAGGACTGGTTTTCAGGCACGTCGTCGAAGAGCTGAGGGGAGCTCTTGGCATGAGCCTTTTGGCAGTCGGTGACAGCCGCGAGTGGTTCGTACTCCACCTCCACGCGATCGGCGCCATCCTTAGCGGCATAGGCGCTCTCGCCAATCACGATGGTGACTGGTTCACCCACATAGCGAACCTTCCCCTGGGCCAGGACCGGGCGGGGTGGAACCTTGATCCCCGGAAGTAGCCACCCGCAGGGGAGCGGGCCGGTCTTCACGTCCTCGCCGGTGAAGACAGCCACAACGCCGGGAGCCGACTTGGCCTTGGCGGTGTTGACTCGCTTGATCCGGGCGTGCCCGTGG
>CAYFIG010000086.1:3610-7719 GCA_964342905.1 uncultured bacterium | reverse complement strand
TCCTCGACCGGCGAGCCCAGCACTGCCTCCGCCCTCAGCACCAAACGCGCCAGTTCCAATGCCAGAGCCTCGCCAAGGCACGGGGCGTTGACCAGATCGGGCGCCACATCTTGCCAGCGCAAGCCCACCTCAGACGAGCAGGTCAGCAGGCGCGGTTTGCGGCTCGGCTCCGCGCACTCCAGCACCGGTCCTTCGCGCCTCAGCACGTAGCGATCGGGAACGAGCGCTCCCTGGGCCACGGCAGGGCCCAAGCCCCAGGCAGCCGTGACCACCAAGCGGCTGTCCGAGGTCCGGCTCAGCGCGCCCCCCCCCGCCCGGGCGTCCACGAGCCGCTGCACCAGGACCGCCATCGCTGTCGTGGCCGGATCCACCTCGTGGGCGCGCAGGTACCGCAGCGCGCGCGTGGACCAGAGCGAGGTCCAGCATCCGCGGACTGCGGTCAGGAAGTCGGCCTCGGTGGCGATCCCGAGGAAGCTCTCGAACTGGCCGGCGAACGAAGCGGCCGGGGTGTTCTCGACCAGGGCCGACGAGCGGACGGCGCCGAGCGCGCCGGGCGTCGCGACCAGGCGCCGCCAGGCCGCCGTGAGCGAGTCCTCGAGCACCGCGTCGAGCGAGGCCCGGAGCAGGCCGAGCCGGACCGCCACCGCGAGCCGGCGCGCTTCTGGGGGATCTGCCAGCGCCACCCGACGCGCCGTCGTCTCGACGCCGCCGCCGGCGAGGTGGGCCTGGTAGGCTTCCGCCGTGAGGCAGAATCCCTCGGGGACGGGGAGCCCGGCCTGGCGAAGCTTGGCCAGCGTCGCGGCCTTGGGCCCGGCACGTTCGGCGGTGACCGTGCCAGCATCGCCCAGCGGCAGCACCAAGTCTGCCGAATTTAGGTGAGGTGCGGCCATCTCAATCCACGACCGTGATCTGCTCGACCGGGAAGTGGGAGATGATTTCGATCCCGTTGTCGTTGACGATCAGCATCTCCTCGATCCGGACGCCCCACTCGTACTTCTTTCCGTGCTGGGTCTCCAGAGCGAAGACCATGCCCGGGCGGATCTCGAGCGGGTGGTCGAGGGACCAGATGCGCGAGATGACTGGCTGGTCGTACTGGGCCAGGCCCAGGCCATGCCCCCAGAGGTTGGCCGCTGCCTGGTCCTCCTCCTCGTACCCCCACGCCTCCTTGGCCGAGGGCCACTTGAGCGCGATGTCCCGCGTGGTGGCGCCGGGCCTCACCGCGTGGATGGAGTCATAGAGCCACTTGAGCGCGAGGGCGTAGTAGTCCTTCTGCTCCTGCGTCGGCTGCTTGCCCACGCAGTAGGTGCGGTAGTAGCACGACTTGTAGCCGTTCCAGGTGAGCGCGGCCAGGTCCATGAAGACGATGTCGCCCGGCCTGATGATGCGGTCGGAGAAGGTACGCCAGTTGGGCCAGGTGTTCGGGCCCGAGGAGACGATGACGTCCTCTACGTCCTCCATGCCCGGGATGTTGTAGAGAAACTCCATGATGTGAGCCGTCACCTGGTTTTCGGTGAGGCCGGGTTTCAGGAACCGCATGGTTTCCCAGTGCGCGGCGTCGCCGATGGCGCCCACGATCCGCATGCACTCCTGCTCATCCACGTTCTTGATGGCCCGCGCCTCCATCATGGGCGTCATGCCGTCGACCCACTGGAGCTTGGCCTCCTGGAAGGCCTGGAGCATGTTGATGTCGATGAAGTCCGTCCCCAGCGGTTGGCCCAAGACGCCGTATCGCTTCAGCTCGCGGGCGATGGCGTCAGTGAACTTCTTGACCTGCTGGCGCGACGCGGGGCCGGCCGCACCTTTGATCCAGGCATAGGACCAACGGATGTTCTCCTGCGGGATCCAGGGCGCGTGGCGCTGGATCTGAAAGCCAATGTCACCCTGCTCGAAGAGGACCGGAGGACCGTCTCCGCAAAGCAAGGCATAGCGCAGGCCCGGCTTGAGCCGGTTCCACCCCGGGGTCAGGGTGCTGGTCACGTAGCGGACGTTCTCGTCGTACATCAGGAGCAGCGCTCCGAGGTTATGGGCCTTCATCCGTTCGCGGGCGCGCTCGAGCCGATACTTTCGGAGCCGATCCCAGTTGATGCGCTCCTGCCAGTCCACGCCGACGGTCCCGAAGTTCGCCATCTTTAGTTGTCTCCTCTATTCCCGGAAAGGTCGCTGGGCCGGCTCGGTGGGCAGCCGATCCCTAGTCCTGGATCAGCGCAACCCGGCCAACGAGCGCGTTCTGCCGGAAGAGCTGGTGGACCTCCTCGGCGGCCTCGAGCGGGAATTGCTTGGTTACGATCGCTCTGATCCGTCTCTGGCGGAGAAGCTCGAGGGTCTGGGCCAGCTCTGCCAGGGAGACGTAGCGCGACCCGTGGATCTCGAGCATCCGGCTGAGCATCCACTGTGGGTCCACGCGAAACGTGGGGTCGGTCTTGAACACCGCCTGTGGACGGTTGCCGATAATGACCAGCCGACCAGCCCGGGCGAGGGAACGGACGCATCCCTCCAGTGTTTCACTCGAGGACACGCAATCGATCGCGGCATCCACGCCCCGTCCGTCGGTCTTGGCGAGCACTTGCTTCGAGAGCTCCTCCCGCCGGACATCGACCAACTCGTCCGCCCCCACCGTCTTGGCCATCTCCAGCTTTTCGTCGCTGAGATCAGCCGCGAGAACGTACCCGCCGCAGAGCTTGGCCATCTGGACCATATGGATCCCGACGCCGCCGCCGGCCCCCACGATCAGGACGTGATCCCCGGGACCGATCCGGGCCTCCTCGCGGCAGGCGTGGAACGGCGTGCAGATCGCATCGGCGGCGATGGCCGCCTCGAGGTCAGAGACTCCGGGTGGGATCCGGCAGAGGTTGAGCGCCGGAATTGCCATGTACTCGGCATAGCCGCCGTCGCACGCCATCCCCACGTAGCCTCGGAAGTTGGGACAGAGGGTCTCCCGGCCGCTCCGGCAGTAGGGGCAGACCTTGCAGGTGAGATAGAAGTGGCAGGTCACCCGATCTCCGACTTTGACCGTTGTTACCTCAGAGCCCACCTCAATTACTTCGCCTGCCACCTCGTGGCCCGGAATCCTGGGGTACGCGGTCACCAGCCCCGGGTTGGCAATCATGATGACGACCGTAAGGCCGACGCCGGTCGCCCGCACCCGGAGGAGGGCCTCGTTGGGGCCGATCTTTGGGACCGGCACCTCTTCCAACCGAACCGGGCCGCCCAATTCTCGGAGGACCATCGCTTTCATCGCTGGATCTCCTCAGATCGCGACGGCGATCACGCTAGCCTATTCGGTTCCCAGATAGATCTCTTGAACGAGCGGGTTCGCCTTGACCTCATCGCCGAGACCGTCGGCGACCACTTTTCCGAAGTGCAGTACCGTGATCCGGTTCGTCAGCTCAAAGGCGACGTCCATGTCATGCTCGATGACCAGAATGGTGATGGCCGGGTCGAGCGTCTTCAGGAGCGCCGTCATCATCTGGGACTCTGCCGGCGAGAGGCCCGCCGTCGGCTCATCCAGCAGGAGAAGCTTCGGGGTGCCCGCCAGGGCCAGGGCGATCTCGAGCTGGCGCTGCTCGCCGTGGGAGAGGTTCCGGACAGTCTCGCCCTCTTTGCCAGTCAGGCCAACGGCGTCCAGCACCGAGCGCGCGCGCTCGAAGAGGACCGGGTAGCGGCTCAGCGCGCGGTGAAGGTGGAGTTTGGCAGGTGTGAGGGCTTGGACCGCCAGGAGGCAATTCTCCAAGACCGTGAGGCGAGGGAACAGATTGGTGATCTGATAGGTTCGGGCAAGCCCAATGGCCGCGCGGCGGTGAGGGGAGAACCGCGTGACGTCCCGGCCGAAGAGCGTGATTCGTCCCTCGGTAGGCGGCAGCTCCCCGCTGATCAGGTGAAAGAGGGTCGTCTTCCCGGCGCCGTTGGGGCCGATGATGGCACGGCGCTCGCCGAGGTTGATCTGGAGGCTCACCCCATCCACGGCGCGGAGCCCCCCGAACGCTTTCGACACGTTCGAGAGGCTCAGCGCGAGGTGATCCGCCTCACTCATGGTCTGTCCGAGCGGGTGGCGCGGTGAGCGGGGCGCCCCACGGCGCGGAGCGCACCGCGAAGCGGCGACCAGCTCGTAC
>CAYFIG010000086.1:0-3600 GCA_964342905.1 uncultured bacterium | reverse complement strand
GAGTTTTTAGCAATACTTGCACGGTGGGAAGTTCCGGTCGTAGACGGGCTGCTTCAGGAACTCCTCCGGATTATACTTCCAGAACTGCGAGACGCCCGTGAACGTGTGGATCACCGTGTTCCAGAGCTCACCTTCCTTCTTTTCGACCTTCCGGATGTAGATGTTCTGGACCGGGTTGCCGTAGGCGTCGAGCTTGATGGGCCCTCTCGGGGCGTCGGGGATCTCCACCTTCCTGAGCGCGGCGAGGAATTTCTCGCGATCCTCGACGTTCCCGCCGATCGCCTTGGCTGCCTCGTTGATCCAGCGGCCCGTGATGTAGCAGGTCTCCGAGTAGTAGGAGGGGACCTTCCCGAACTTCGCCCGATATTCCTTGACGAAGCGCTTGTTCACCGGCGTGTCGATGGCCGCGCTGTAGATGAGGGGGGTGATGGTCCCGATGGCCTCGTCGCCGAGCGAGGGCAGGACGAACTCATCCATGGTCACGCCGCCTCCAATGAGCGGGAGGCGAGCCTTCAACCCGGCATCCTGGTACTGCTTGGGAAACCTGAGCGCGGACGCGGCGACCATGAGGGCGAAGACCGCGTCGGCGTCCCGCCGGATCTGGGCAAGGTAAGGGGCAAAGTCGGCCGTGCCGAGGGGAGGCCAGAGCTTCTGGATGACCTGCCCGCCAGCCTCCTCATAGCTCTTCTGGAACCCTCCGACCACCTCCCAGCCGAAGGAATAGTCCATGGCGATGACGACGACCTTCTTGTAGCCAAGGGTCTTGTAGACCCACTCGCCGAAGGGATGGGAGGGCTGGCTTGAAGTCCACCCATTTCGGACCACCCACTTGGGTGGCTTTCGCTGCGTGAGGTCGTCGGCGGCCATGACCGGGTAGAGCATCGGGATCTGGTACTCGTCCACCTTGGGTGCGAGGGCGTAGCCCACGTGGGCAAAGAGCCCACCAGCCAGGATATGGACCTTGTCGCTCTCCACGAGCTTTCTGAGCTTGGTCAGAGCGACGGGTGGCTGGCCCTGGGTGTCCTCGACGATGACCTCCACCTTCCGGCCGGCGATCTGGTTGCCGATCTCGTCGAGGTACATCATGAGCCCGTTGACCATGTCCTTACCGACCTGGGCGGCGCCGCCCGTCATCGGGGCGAGAAAGCCGATCTTGATCGGTCCCTTCTGGGCCCACGCCAGGCCAGGACTCATGGCGGCTACCAGCACCAGCACTCCGACCATGACCATCAGTTTCTTGCCCATTCTGTGTCCCTCCTCAGTGTTGTCCGGTTGATGTCAGGCTTTGGCACTCAGCGGCTGACGCTTCATGCCTTTCGCCAGCTCCCGCACGGCCCCCACGATCCCCTCAGGGGCGTACACGATCGTGCCGATGTAGACTGCTCCCAGGATCAAGAGCCAGCGGTGCGTATAGACGCTTACGAGGTTCTTGAGGAAGACGATCACGCCTGCGCCCAGAGCTGGGCCCAGCAACGTTCCCCGGCCTCCGAGGGCGACCATAAGGAGGATCTCCACAGAGGTCGCCAGCTCCACATCCGCTGGGCTCACGAAGCCGTTGTAGTAGGCCCACAACACGCCGGAGAAGCCGCCCACAGTGCCGGCGATGACGAAGCCGATATACTTGTGCAGCCACACATGATACCCGAGAGTCCGCATGCGGGACTCGCTCTCCCTGATTCCCACCAGGCTCTGTCCAAAGGGGGATCGCACGATCACCCAGAGGACCCAGAGGGCGAGCACGAAGCCGACCAGGGTGAAGTAGTAGAAGGGGATCGACTTGGCGAGGGACCACGGCAGGCCGAGGTCGGGGCGTGGGACCCCGGAGATCCCGTTGTCTCCCTGAGTCATTGACACCCATCGGTGGGCGAGGCCCCAGATCACCATGCCAAGGGCCAATGTGATCATCAGGAAATAGACCCCGGTCGCGCGCAGGGCGACCAAGCCGAAGATGGCGGCGACCAGCATGGCCAGGAGCAGTCCGACCGCGAGGACAGTCCAGAAGTTCGCTCCGTACCGGGTCGTCAGTACGCCCACGCTGTACGCCCCGAGACCGAGATAGGCGGCATGGCCCAGCGAGGGGAGCCCGGTGTAGCCGAGGAGGAGGTCCAGGCTCATGGCGAGGATGCCGTAGATCAACGCCTGGGTGAGGAGCGTCAGCAGGAAAGAAGAGAGCAAGGGTGGCGAAATCACGAGGAGGAGCAGGATGACCCCAAGCCCGATCTGCCGATATCGCGCGTGCACCGGGCGGCTCCTCACGCCCGACCGAAGAGCCCTGTCGGCCTGATCGCCAGGATCGCCGCCATGGGAGCGAAGAGCGTGAAGTACGACAGCTCGGGGAAGAGGGCCTTGCCGAAGTTATCCAAGAGGCCGACCATCAAGGCCCCCATGAGGGCTCCCTTGAGGCTTCCCATCCCTCCGACGATCACCACCACAAACGCGTAGGGGAGGATCTCGAAGTCCGCACCCGGGTAGACCCCCACGAACCCTCCGGCCACCACGCCGGCCACCGAAGCCAGGAAGGCCCCGAAGGCGAACACGCCCATCGAGATCAGGGGGACATTGATGCCGACCCCGCGCGCCATCTCCCCATCATCCACGGTCGCCCGGATCATCGCCCCAATCCGCGTTTGCTCGAGGACCAGCCAGAGGATCACCGCAATCCCCGCGGCCACGACAGCGATGAAGATCCGATAGACTGGAAAGTAGAGCTCCCCGATCTGGTAGGATCCCGACAGGACGGCGGGCACCGGGATGGTGTACGGGTCACCACCCCAGATCACCAGCCCCAGATCCTGGAAGATCAGGGCGAACCCCATGGTGGTCAGCACCTGCCCCAGTTCCTGCCCGCTGAGCCGCTTGAGGAACGCGTTGTATTCGGCCAAGCCCACGATGGCGATGGCGAGGGCGCCGACGAGGATAGCGAGGACGAAGTTTCCCGTCCGCCAGATGACCGTGAGTCCGACGTAGCCCCCGAGCAGGTAGTAGGAGCCGTGGGTCATGTTGACAATCCGCATCATCCCGAAGATGAGCGTCAGTCCGCCGGCGAGAAGGAAGAGCAGCGCCCCGTACGAGATGCCGTTGAAGGTCTGGATGATCCAGAATTCCATTCAGCCCTCGCCTCGTGAGTGTCGTCGCCTGCGGCTCCTCCGAACTCCCTCGGCTCGAAGATCCATCTCAGCAGAACCGGCAAGAGGGGTAATCCCTCGAGTAGACGGGTTGCTTCAGGAACTCAGCCTCTGGATAGGTCCAGAACTGGCTCACGCTCTCGGTGGTCTGGATCACGATGTTCTGGAGCCGGCCCTCCTTCTTCTCGACGCGACGGATGTAGATGTTGTGGACGGCTTGACCGTGCTTGTCGAGGCGGATCGGGCCACCCGGCGCGTCGGTGATCGCCACGGCTCGCAACGCCTTGAGGAAGCTGTCGGTATCCTCGACCTTCCCGCGCACCTGCTCGAGCGCCTGCTTGAGGAAGAGTCCTGCCGTGTACGCCCCCACCGAATAGTAGCCCGGGTCCGCCCCGAACGCCTTCCGGTAGGCCGCCACGAATGTTCGGTTCGCCGGGGTGTCGAGCGCGGCGCTGTAGTGCATGGTCGAAATGAC
>CAYFIG010000085.1:0-7810 GCA_964342905.1 uncultured bacterium | reverse complement strand
CCGACATCGGCGAGGGGTTGAGGGACGCGGACTTCGTCCTCCTCGCCACTCCCGTGACCGCGATCGAGGCGCTGCTCCCCGAGGTGTGGCGGGTCACCAGGGCAGACGCTGTTGTCAGCGACGTCGGCAGCACCAAACGCGCCATCGTCAGCGCGGCTGAACGACTGGCCCGCTCCCGGGCCCTAGCCTTTGTCGGCGGCCACCCCATGGCGGGCTCCGAGCAGAGCGGGTATGGCGCAGCCCGGGCCGACCTCTTCGCCGGAGCCACCGTGATCTTGACGCCAACGGAGCTCACCGATCGTCTCGCGGTGAAACGGGTCTCCGAATTCTGGGAAGCCCTCGGCAGCCGTGTGGTCACGCTGGACCCTGATGTTCACGACCGCGTGGTCGCGGCGGTGAGTCATCTCCCTCACCTGGTGGCCTTCGCTCTGGTGGACGCGGCGGTCCGGTTGGACCCGGGAGCCCTTGGCTTCGCCGGCCGGGGGTTCGCGGATACGACCCGGATCGCGGCGTCTGACCCCGGGGTCTGGCGGGATATCTTCCTTGCCAACCGGGAGGCTCTCGCGGAGACCTTGGCAACGTTCCGGTTAGCGCTGGAAGACCTCGAGCGGCTCGTCGCCGACCGGGATGCCGCGGGGCTCGGGGTCGCCCTGGCTCGGATCCGGGAGATCAGGAACGGTCTCCGATGAGAGTCGTGGTTCGACCCGCCCGCCGTCTGATCGGAGCCCTACAGGTTCCAGGAGACAAGTCTATTTCCCACCGGGCCGCTCTCATCGGCGCCCTGGCCTCAGGCCCAACAGAAGTCTCGGGCTTTCTGGAGGCTCTAGATTGCCTCAATACTCTCCGGGCCCTCGAGGCCCTGGGCGTGGAGGTGACGCGGAAGGGGCCCGGGGAGTATCGGATCCAAGGAGTGGGATCCCGGACGCTCCAGGAACCTGACCGCATCTTGGAGTGCGGGAACTCGGGGACGTCGGCTCGACTTCTCCTGGGACTCCTCGCCGGCCAGCCGTTCTGGAGCGTCCTCACAGGCGACGACTCGCTCAGTCGGCGGCCAATGGAACGAGTCACTCTTCCCCTTCGGCAGATGGGCGCAACCGTGGTGGGACGCCAAGACGGCGCGCGTCTGCCCCTGGCGATCCGCGGCCGCCGGCCGCTTCGGGGCGGGCAGTATCAGCTTCCAGTCGCATCGGCGCAGGTGAAGTCGGCGCTGCTCCTGGCCGGGCTTCATGCTGACGGTCAGGTGACGGTGGAGGAGCCAGAAACTTCCCGGGATCACACCGAGCGAATGCTCTCCCGCTTTGGGGCGCGGGTCGACCGGGAAGGCTGCCGCGTGACGATCAGCCCGGGGGCGGAGCTGAAAGGCCAGCCGGTTCAGGTGCCGGGGGATTTCTCGTCTGCGGCATTCTTCCTGCCGCTCGGGTGCCTGCTCCCCGACAGTGAGCTGACGATCCGGGGAGTTGGGGTCAACCCGACGCGCACAGGGTTCCTCGAAGCCCTTCGGGAGATGGGAGCCGACGTGCGGGTGAACGACCAGGCGGATGAGGGTGAACCCACGGCGACACTCCGCGCCAGCGCGAGCCGGCTCACCGGAGTCCGGGTCGGCGGCGCGCTCATTCCCAGGCTCATCGATGAACTTCCGGCCTTGGCGGTGGCCGCGGCCCTGGCCCAGGGCGTGACCGAGGTCCGTGACGCCCGCGAGCTCCGCATCAAAGAGTCGGACAGGATCTTTACGCTTGCCACTGAGCTGGCCAAACTCGGGGTGCGGATCGAGGAGCGGGAGGATGGCTTTCTCATCCGGGGTGGATCGTCGTTGACCGGCGCCCGGGTCAGGAGCCACGGCGATCATCGGGTGGCCATGGCCTTGATTGTTGCGGGTCTCTTGGCGAGCGGGCAAACAGTTGTCGAGGACACCGCCTGCATTGCCACCTCCTTCCCGGAGTTCATCCCAACGCTCCAGGCGTTGATGGGTGATGAGTGTGTAACGGTCGAAGAAAGCCGGTGATCACCATTGACGGGCCTGCCGGGGCTGGTAAAAGTACTGTTGCGCGAGAGCTGGCTAAACGGCTCGGGTTTCGGCTGGTGGACACCGGGGCGATGTATCGGGCCTTCGCCCTTCGGGTCAAGGGGGCGGGTCTGCCGCCCAAAACGGGGCCTGAGCTGAACGCCCTCCTGGACCAAACCACCGTGGAGCTCAGGGGTGAGCGGGTTCTGCTTAACGGCAGGGACGTGAGTGAGGCGATCCGGACGTCAGACGTTAGCGAGCTTACCTCGCGGCTCACGACTCTCCGGGTGGTCAGGGATAAGGCGACGCCGCTCCAGCGCCAACTGGCGGCCGCGGGGGGAGTGGTGCTGGAAGGGCGTGACACCGGGAGCATGGTCTGCCCGTCCGCGGAGGTAAAGTTTTACCTAGATGCGTCCGAAACGGTCCGCGCCCGGCGCCGGATGCGCGAGCTTGAGGAGCGCGGGCGCCGCCCGAGCCTCGCCGAGGTGCGTGACGAGATTGCCCGGCGAGACCGGCAGGATCGGGGTCGGAAGCTGGCACCGCTTGTCGTTCCCACGGGCGCGATCGTGATCGACTCGACCGGGAAATCGGTCGCTCAGGTGGTGAAACTGATGTTGACCGAAGTGAGGCGGATTCAGTGTTCTACACGATCGTGAGACTCCTCGCGTTGGGATTGGCGCGTCTCCTCTTCCGCATCGAGGCGCGTGGGATCGGGCATGTCCCGCGGTCGGGGCCGGCCCTCGTCGTGGCAAACCACTCGAGCGTTCTCGATCCGCCGATTGTCGCAGCGGCTGCGCCGCGCCCGCTCCACTTTCTGGCCAAGGCCGAGCTGTTTTCAATCCCGCTCTTCGGGCGGCTGATTTCTGCCGTCAATGCCCGACCCGTGCGGCGCGCGACTGCCGATCCCGCGGCCCTTCGCGCCGCGTTGCGGATTCTCCAGGCGGGCCAAGCGCTGCTGATCTTTCCGGAGGGGACCCGGGGAGACGAGGGCGCGCTCCGCGAGGGGAAACCGGGTGCGGGCATGCTGGCGGTGTTGAGCGGCGCCCCGGTGGTTCCGGCGTACATCGAGGGCTCGGGCCGCGCTCTTCCTCGGGGCCGGTGGCTCCCGCGCAGGACAAAGATTCGCGTCACCTTCGGGCCCCCATTCACCTTTGCGGCGAACGGGAGGCCCGGGCGGAAGGAACGTTACCGGGAGGCAAGCCGCCAGATGATGGCCGCAATCGCCCGGCTGAAAGCTGTAGCCGAAGGGCAACCCCAAGAGGCGACGGTGCGCAGCGCTTAACAGAGACACGACGTGACGTTCTGGCGAGGCTTCGCCTGGACGATCAAACACAAGGAGGCACAGCTCGGAATGGACACCGAAGAGAAGCGGCGGAGAGCCCTCGCCGGGAAGCCCGGTGGCGCCAGCGAGGACGGGGAGACCCGGAAGGAGGTGGCCCAGCCCATAGCTCCCCAGGGACACGAGGCGGAACCAGAGGAGCGCATGGAGGATTGGTTTAGCGAAGCACTGGCCGACTTTGAAGAGGGCGAGGTCCTCCGTGGCCGGATCGTCCAGGTGCGGGATGGCGAGGTGCTCGTGGACGTCGGGTACAAGAGCGAAGGAGTCATCCCCCTCGAAGAGTTTCACCGCACCGGGGTGACCCCCAAGGTGGGGGATGAGATCGAGGTCTACCTTGAGGCCAAAGAGGACGCCGAGGGCCTCATCGTGCTCTCCAAGGAGAAGGCCGACAAGCTCAAGGTCTGGGACGCGATCTCTCGCGCCTATGAGAAGGGGAGCCCGGTGGAAGGGCGCGTGGTCGAGGTGGTCAAGGGTGGTCTCTCTGTTGACGTAGGGGTCAAAGCCTTCTTGCCCGGGTCGCAGGTGGACCTTCGCCCGGTGAAGAACCTGAACTCGCTCCTCGGACAAACGATCCACGCCAAGGTGATCAAGCTGAATCGGCGTCGAGGGAATGTCGTCCTCTCCCGCCGGGCCATGCTGGAGGAAGAGCGGGAAGACCGCCGGAAAGCGACCCTCGCCGTCCTCCACGAGGGGATGCCGTACACCGGCACCGTAAAGAACCTGACCGACTACGGCGCCTTCATCGATCTGGGCGGGGTTGACGGGCTCTTGCACGTCACCGACATGTCCTGGGGACGGGTGAGCCATCCCTCGGAGATGTTTCAGGTCGGGGATCAAGTCGAGGTCGTCGTGCTCCACTTCGACAGGGAGACGGGACGGGTGTCGCTGGGATATAAGCAGAAGACTTCGGATCCCTGGACGACCGTGGACGAGAAGTATCCGGTGGGAACCAAGGCCACGGGACGGGTGGTGAGCCTCACGAACTACGGGGCCTTCGTGGAGCTGGAGCCAGGGGTCGAGGGACTCGTCCATGTTTCGGAGATGTCCTGGACCCGGCGGGTTGGCCACCCTTCCAAGCTGGTCAACGTCGGAGACCAAGTGGAAGTCGTGGTCCTCGACGTGAACAAGGCCAACAAGCGCATCTCGCTGGGCATGAAGCAAGTGGAACTGGATCCCTGGACGACCATCGACCAGCGGTACACCCCTGGTGTGCGGGTGCAAGGAAAAGTCAGGAACCTTACCGACTTCGGGGCCTTCGTGGAGCTGGAGCCGGGCGTGGACGGGCTCCTCCACGTGTCGGACTTGTCCTGGACCCGGAATATCGGGCACCCTTCGGAAGTCCTGAAAAAGGGGCAGAACATCGAGATAGTGATCCTGAACGTGGACCGGGAAGCCAAGCGCATCTCGCTCGGGCTCAAACAGCTCCAGCCCGATCCCTGGGAGATGGTGGCGGAGCGCTATTCCATGGGTTCGCGGGTTCACGGCAAGGTGGTTCGCCTCACGGACTTCGGGGCCTTCGTGGAGTTGGAGCCGGGCGTGGACGGGCTCCTCCATGTCTCCCAGATGTCTTCCCGGCCCGTGAGTCGGCCGGAGGACATCGTGAACGTGGGGGATGAGCTCACACTCATGGTGATCCGCGTCGATCCTCACGAACGGCGCATTGGGCTCTCCCTGAAGGAGCTGGCCGCGGAGGTCGAGCGCCAGGACGTCCGAGAGCACAGAGGGCGACACCCCCGCAAGAAAGGCCGCGACGACCTTGAGGAAGACGAGGAGGAGTAAGGCATAACCTCCCGACGCCGCACTCTTGCCCTAGCGCTCGGCGCCATCGTCGGGGTTCTCCTGCTCTTCGTGATGACGCTCTGGGTCCTCCTGGCCACCCTTGAGGGCACCGGCCTCCCCGGAGGTCAGAAGCTGGCGATCGTGGAGCTAGAAGGGCTCATCTTGGAATCGGAACCTGTCGTGCGGGAGCTCCAAGAGCATCAGGACAACCCTTCGGTTCGAGCCATGGTGTTGCGGATCAACAGTCCTGGCGGCGTGGTGGGGCCCACTCAAGAGATCTACGCCGCGGTCAAGCGGTTCCGGAAAGCGGGGAAGCCGGTGGTGGCCTCGCTCGGGTCTGTGGGGGCCTCGGGGGGGTACTATGTGGCCGCGGCTGCCGATCGGATCTACGCCAACCCAGGCAGTCTCACGGGCTCCATCGGGGTGGTCATGCAGATGACGAACGTGGAGGGTCTTCTCAAGAAGGTGGGGGTGGAGTATGTCGTGGTCAAGTCGGGCCGGTACAAAGACATCGGCAACTTTGCGCGCGCGATGAGTCCCGAAGAGCGGAGAATCCTCCAGGCGCTTCTGGACGACGTCTACAACCAGTTTGTCGATGCGGTGGCTCAGGGGCGGGGACTTGATCGACAAGCGGTCCTGGGGTTCGCCGACGGTCGGATCGTCTCGGGCCAAGCGGCGAAAGAGATCGGCATGGTGGACGCGCTTGGCGGACTCGAGGATGCGATCGAGGGAGCTGCCCAGCTCGCGGGCCTCCCCAAGCGGCCAAAGCTGATCCTTCCGCGGCGACGCTTCTCCCTCTGGAACCTTCTCCTGAACCAGCTGGGTTGGATGGGCGGACCGTCGCTTCCCGCCCACCTCTCTTTGGGAAAGACCCCGCTCTACCTGATGGACTAATCACACGCTCCCTTTGACGACGGGGTACAGCAAGGCGGCGGAGGGGCGTAACCCCTCAACCTACTTGACAATCTTGATTGTCGCATGCTAGCGTAAGCTGGACGTGCTTCGGTGGGTAGCGCCGGAATTCTGGGGAGCAAAAAACGGACGCGGAGGCCCCTGCCAGAGAACAGGATCATGACGAAAGCGGACCTGATCAACGAAGTCGTCAAGGTCTCCAACCTGACCAAGAAAGAGACGGAACTCATCGTCAATACCATCTTCGATAACATCACCGACGCCCTTGGCAAGGGTGAAAAAGTCGAGCTTCGAGGGTTCGGGAGTTTCAGGATTCGCCACCGGAACGCGCGCAAGGGACGCAACCCCAAGACCGGCACGAGCGTCAGCGTCCCTGAAAAACGAGTCCCGTTCTTCAAGGTAGGCAAACGACTTCGGGAACTCGTCAACGCGTGAGTCGTCTAGGAACCACCGCGAAGGCAGGGAGGACCCGCCGTCCCCTTGCCTTCGCTGTTTAGGACTTTATGGATCGCCTCTGGGCCCCCTGGCGGATGGCCTACGTCTCCGGGGCGTCCAAGAGCGATGGCTGCCTCTTCTGCGCCGCCCTGGCCGCGGGCGACGACCGGGCTTCCCTGATCCTCTGCCGGCGCCCCAAAGCGTTTCTGATACTCAACGCCTATCCCTACTCCGCGGGGCATCTGATGGCCGTGCTCAACCGTCACGTGGGGCCTCTGGACAACGCGACCCCCGAAGAGTTGGCTGAGACCATGGCCCTCGTTCAGTCCGCGATGCGGGGTCTCACCGCCGCCTACCATCCTGATGGGTTTAACGTCGGGGTGAACCAGGGACGGGTGGCCGGGGCCGGGATTGAGGATCATCTGCATGTCCACGTAGTCCCCCGCTGGAACGGCGATACCAACTTCATGCCTGTCCTGGGCGACGTCCGTGTCCTTCCCGAGTCCCTCGACGCCACCTACGAACGGCTGCGGTCAGTGCTCTCGCCTTAACCGTGGACGCCGACAAGAACGTTCAGGTCAACGCCCAAGTGTCGATTCCTCCGACTGAGCTCAGGGAGATTACGCGAGAGCTCCGACGAACCTGGTGAACTTGTCGGAGGGGGTTCCTACCCCCTCTGATTCCTCCCCCGGCGGAACAGGGGGATTCGAGCTAAGGCGGTATGATACGAGCATGAGCAACGCATCTCCCCCGCTGGTCGTGATCGCGGGGCCCACCGGCGTGGGGAAGACAGCGGTGGCCGTACATCTGGCCACGCGGATCTCGCTGGGGGTCGTGAGCGCGGACTCCCGCCAGGTCTACCGCCGAATGGATATCGGCACCGGCAAGCCGACCCCGACCCAGCTCCGGGCGGTCAGGCATCACCTGATTGATGTCGTGGATCCTGACGAGCGCTACCACGCAGCCCGGTTCAGGGACGAGGCCCTGAGCGCAATCGAAGCAATCCGACGGCAGGGGCGTCTCCCGGTGGTGGTCGGGGGAACAGGGCTCTACATCCGGGCTCTGCTGCGCGGTTTGGATCCGGCCCCGCCAGCTGATTTGGAGTTACGCCGAGCGCTTGAGGAGTGGGCGCGGGGACGCGGGGCCTCGGCCCTCCATTGGAAATTGGCTCAAGTTGATCCTGAATCGGCAAGACGTATCTCACCGAAAGACAAGGTCAGAATCATTAGGGCACTTGAGATTTTCCATCTGACTGGAAAGCCACTTGGCACACCGTCTCGCTGGCGCGAAAGCCAACCGCCGTGGAACCTACTCATGGTCGGCCTCACCATGCCACGGCCAAC
>CAYFIG010000084.1:4600-7977 GCA_964342905.1 uncultured bacterium | reverse complement strand
ATCGCCGGCGGGTCCTTCGTAATCTGGGATGTCGCGACGGCCGTGGCCCGCTCGGCCGAGAGCATCGCCTCGGCCAAGGGGATTAGCGAACTGGAGAAGCGCACCGACGAGATCGGCTCCATTACGGCCTCCGTCTCCCGCATGTTCGCCACCATTGAGCAGCAGGCCGCGGAGATGAGCTCCTTCGCGGCCAAGCTGGACACAGCCTACAAAGAGCTGGATGCCGCCAACACCCGGCTCAAAGAGTTGTCCTTCAAGGACGAGGTCACGGGCCTCTACAACCGCCGCTTCTTCTGGATCCGCCTGGAGGAGGAGATCGGCCGCTACCAGCGGTTCCATCATCCCGTGTCCGTGATTCTGTTTGACCTGGATGGTTTCAAGAAGATCAACGACGAGCTGGGGCACGCCGCGGGAGACGAAACCCTGCGGGATGTGGCCCAGCTGTTGCACCAGCACTCCCGCGGGATCAACGTGATCGCCCGGTACGGAGGGGACGAGTTCGTCATCCTGCTCGCGGAGACCCCCAAATCAGGAGGGGCGATCTACGCGGAGCGGATGCGCCAGGTCGTGTCCACCCACCAGTTCGCCCACGGCGGGCGCGTGTCGGCCAGCTTTGGGATCGCGAGTCTGCCCGAAGACACGGCCGAGTCCGCCGAGGAGCTGATGCACGCGGCGGATACGGCGCTGTATGCGGCCAAGCGCGCGGGGAAGGACAAAGTGATGGGCTACGAGCCCAGTGCCGTCGAGGGGGAGGCGGACGAAACCACGCAATAACCCCATGGCCAACGATCCCCGACAGGTTCTCATCGTGGAAGACGACCGGGAGGTTCTCGAGCTCCTCCACGACATCTTCCTCGCCAACGGCTACACCTGCCAGCTGGCCAACGACGGTCGAGAGGGGCTCGAGCTGTTCGAGGCCTACAGCCCACCCCTGACGATTACCGACCTCAAAATGCCCGGGATGGACGGGCTCGATTTCCTCAAGGCCGCTCGCGCCCTAGACCCCGATGCGGCCATCATCATCCTCACGGGGGTGGGAGACCTCAAGTCCGCCATCGAGTGCCTGAAGCAGGGCGCCGCCGACTTTATCCTCAAGCCCGCCAACATCGACGAGCTCTTGATCGCTGCCGAGCGCGCCCTGGAACACCGCCAGCTCCTGATCGAACGCCGGGAGTATCAGGCCACGCTGGAGCGGCGGGTCGAGGAGGCAACCGGGGACCTGGCGGCTGCCCTCAAGGAGCTTGAGGCCGCCAACGCCAAGCTCAAGGAGTTGTCCTTCAAGGACGAGGTCACGGGCCTCTTCAACCGCCGCTTCTTCTCGATCCGCCTGGAGGAAGAGATCAATCGCTACCGCCGGTTCAATCATCCGGTGTCGGTGATCCTGCTGGACCTCGACGGCTTCAAGGCGGTCAACGACGAGCTGGGGCACGCCGCGGGAGACGAGACCCTGCGGGACGTGGCCCAGCTCCTGCTGAAGCACTCCCGCGGGATCAACGTGATCGCCCGGTACGGAGGGGACGAGTTCGTGATCTTGCTGGTGGAGACCGCCAAGTCGGGGGCGCGGCGCTACGCCGAACGGATGCGCGAGGCGGTGTCCACCCAAGCGTTCGCCCATGGCCAGCGCATCACGGCTAGCTTCGGGGTCGCCAGCTTGCCGGAGGACACGGCTGTTTCCCCCGGGGAACTGGTGCGCGCGGCCGATGAGGCGCTCTACGCGGCCAAGCGGGCGGGCAAGGATACAGTGATGGACTACGAGCCTGGCAGTGTTGAGCAGCGGGACTAGCCTTGCTGGACCTGCTCGATGATGCAGCGGGTCTTCGTGAGGATCTGGGTCATCTCGTCATAAGAAAGCCCCGAACCCATCCCCTCCCGGATCAGGGTGAGCAGCCGCTCGCCCTCGGCGAGGGCGGCCTCCCGTTGGCCGTCCTTCAGCAGCTGGCCGATGACGCCCGTCCGACTGTCGGCGATGGCTTCCAGTGCGCGAACCAACGCCTCACGGGTCTCCTGTCGGCGCTCCGGATCCCCGAGGTCGATCTTCAACGCGTGAAAGAGCGGCTCCAGGGCGGCCTCGAACTCTCCGGCCTCCACGCGCCGGAGGCCCAGCTTCGTGTACGCCCACCAGAGACGCCGGTAGGCCTCCTCGCGGCGTTTGGGGGCGAGGGCATCTTCAGAGATTGAGGAGAGCAGCGCTGTGGTCCGCCCCAGGGAGATCAACACGTCTTGCTCCTGCCCATCCTGCAAGGCCCGGATCGCATGGGCCGTAAGCTGTTCGATCTCCCCGGCATGGGTTGAGGAGAGGAGATCCTGGAAGGCTTCCCGCCGATCTGCCGGCAACGCTTCGTCAGCCAGAGCCTCCAAGATCTGCTGGCGCGCGCGGTCGAACTCCAGCCGCTGGACCAAGACGTTGGCGATCCGGTCATAGGCCGTCCAGAGCCCCTCCCGGGCCCGATCCAGGGAGATCCTGAGGTTCTCGTCGTCAGGCGCTACGCCTACACCCCGGCGCAGCCACAGCGCCGCCTGCTTGAGCGTCGCGACTCGCTCGTCTTCCTCGTCCTTCCCGAACGTCTCAGCCCGATCAAGGAGCTGGTGCGCCACGCGGGAGGTTAGCGTGGTCAGGTACCGCTGGTACGTGTACCGGCCTGCTTCCGGCGAGGCACGAATCGCCGCCTCAAACGCGGCATACGCGGCCTTATCGTCGCTGAGCGCCTGCTTGGAGAGGCCCACCAGGCCCCAGAGTGCCGCCACCACGGGGGCATGCTCGGTGCCCCCCACGCTGTGGCTCGCCCGCTGGAGCTGGGATTCTGCCACTGAGATCAGGTCCTGGTACTGCTTGGCCCGGTAGAGGGCAAAGCACTCATCTAGGAGTAAAGACTCTGCCTCCATCGCCGGGGGCGCCGCGTCTGGCATCGGACCGGAAGCTGCGGCCGGATGCGGCAAGGTCGACGGGACCGGTTCGGCTTGAGTAGCAGGCGCCTCCTCAACCGAAGCTTCCGCTAGCGGAGGAGCCATGGACACTGGAGGCGGGGCGGTTGCGCCAGCAGACGAGAGAGAGACTTCTGCCACAGGCCCGACCGCGGGCTCAGAAGCCTGGGGTTCAGCGGAAACCTGGGTGGGCCTCCGCGCGGGAGACGCTGCAGGCGCCGGACCTCGCCGAACCCGGACACGAGTCCGGGCTCGAATTCGCCGGCGACGAAGGCGTCGACGCGGCGGGGTCCGGAATGCTTGGATGAGCCCGGCGACCAAGAGCACCCCGGCGATGACGGCAAGCGCTGCGAGGATGAGATTTTCGCCTACCATTCCATTCCTACCAGCTGTTCGGTCTGTACCGCGAATGGTAGCATACCGCTTTGAGTTTCACGGGCTCCTCCAGTATGATG
>CAYFIG010000084.1:0-4500 GCA_964342905.1 uncultured bacterium | reverse complement strand
TCGGCTCGGCTGCTGCATCAGATTCTATGTGTCTCCACGACAAGAAGGATTTGGCCCGGGCTCTGGCCACCGAGCGGGCTGCCCAGGCCGCATACCGACAGGCCGGACTTAGTCCCGCCGATGTGGACGTGGTCGAGTTGCACGACTGCTTCACTATCGCCGAAATCCTGGCGACTGAAGGGCTGGGTTTCTTCGAACCTGGCACCGGCGGCATTGCGGCCGAGAAAGGGTGGACCAGCCTGGGCGGCAAGCTTCCGGTGAACCCCTCGGGGGGGCTCAAGGCTAAGGGGCATCCCATTGGCGCCACCGGCGCAGCTCAAGTTGCCGAGATCGTCACCCACCTCCGGCGCGAGGCCGGTCCCCGCCAGGTGGACGGGGCTCGCATCGGCCTGGTGCACACCCTGGGAGGCAACACCGCCACCGCCCTCGTCAGTCTTCTCGGCTGTGAGTAGCCCCGCTAGGGTGATCACGCTTCAGACCTTTTTTGAAGAGGCACGGGCCGGGCGGCTGACCGCCATCCGCTGCCGGCACTGCAGCGAGTTGGCGATTCCACCCAAAGAGTTCTGCCCGAACTGCCACCAGCGCGCCTGGGAGCCGGTCCCGCTCGCCGGTCACGGCACGATCGCCAGCTTCACTGTGATCCGGGTGCCGCCTAGGGGCCGCGCGGCGGAGGCACCCTACGCCGTGGCGGTGGTCAAACTGGCCGAGGGGGTTTCCCTGCTCGGGCGGATCGCTGATATTCCAATCGATTCGCTGAGGATCGGGCTCCCCGTGAAGTTCCGCCCGCTGGTCACGGAGAATCAGACCGTTGTCGGCTTCGGCCCCGCTTAATTCGATCGCTGCTGAGGCGAAGCGCCTATGTCAGTAGAGCCGCTTGAACCCGCGCGCGGGATTCGCCCGGTCGTCCTGGTCGTGGATGACGACCCGGGGCTCCGGGAGTCGTTCAGGGTGATCCTGGAGGATGAGTACGAGATCCTTGATGTTCCCGACGGCCTCCAGGCCCTGGAGCTCATCCGCTCCTGCCAGGTGGACCTGGTGCTCCTGGACATTCGGCTGCCCGGAATGGACGGGATCGAAGTGCTGGAGCGGATCAAAGCCCTCGATGACCAGGTGGAGGTCATTCTCGTGACGGCGGTGAAGACCGTGCGCACCGCCGTGTCGGCAATGAAGCTGGGTGCCTTCGATTACCTCACCAAGCCTTTTGAAGAAGATGAGGTCCTCTCCGTAATCCGCCGGGCCCTGGAGAAGCGCACCCTGGAACGGGAGGTCGTCTTCCTCAGATCGGAGCTAGCCCGGAGACACGATTTCGACGAGATCGTAGGCCAGCACCCAGAGATGCAGAAACTCTACCAGCTCATTGCCCAGATGGCCCGCACGGCGTCCACGGTCCTCATCGCGGGAGAAAGCGGGACCGGTAAGGAGCTGATCGCTCGGGCCATCCACCGCCAGGGGCCGCGGCGGGACAAACCCTTTGTCCCGGTGAACCCTGCCGCGATCTCCGAGACCCTCATGGAGTCCGAACTGTTTGGCCACGAGAAGGGCGCCTTCACCAGCGCCTATCAGCGGAAGCTCGGAAAATTCGAGCTGGCCAACGGGGGCACGCTCTTCCTGGACGAGATCGCGACGCTCAAGCCGGAGCTCCAGGTCAAGCTCCTCCGCGTGCTGCAGGAGCGGGAGATCGAACGGGTTGGCGGGACCCGGAGCATCAAGGTTGACGTCCGGATCATTTCGGCGACCAACGTAGATCTGAAGAAGGCCGTCACCAACCAGACCTTCAGGGAGGATCTGTACTACCGGCTCAACGTGGTGCCGATCACTGTTCCCCCGCTCCGAGAGCGGCGAGAAGACATCCCCCTCCTGGTGGACCACTTCGTCCGGAGGTACAACCACGAGTTCAAGAAGCACATCGAAGGGGTCTCGCTCGACGCGCTGGCCGCCCTCCGCGAGTACCCGTGGCCCGGGAATGTGCGTGAGCTTCAGAACATCATCGAGCGCTCGGTCGCCCTGGTCGAGGGCCCGCTGATCCAACTGAAGGACCTCCCCCTGGACCTCATGCTCCCTGATCATGGGGTCAGAGCCCGCGCGGCCGAGATCATGCCGCTCAAGCAGGCCTGCGAGCAGTTCGAGCGGCAGATTGTCCTTCGGGTCCTCGAGCGGGTCAGGTGGAATCAGAGCGAGGCCGCCAGGCTTCTCGGTCTCCACCGGAACACCCTCAAGGTGAAGCTTGCGAAGTGGAAAATGCGCTGGCCAGTCTCCGAAAGATAGGGGTGCATCGAAACCGCGACAGGGTGGACACTTTGTTGTGCACCCCGGTTAACCCATGACGGAGACAGCCTTTTCCGGTGGATTCTCTCCGATCACGCCATTGACAGGCTCAACCGCTGTCCAATCGCTTTCGACTCGACCTCCTTCACCCAAGCCGGAAAATGCTTTAGATCATCAACGCTTAGCGTCGTCACAAGAGGCGGCTTCTCAATGGCTTCGTAATTGCTCTCTCCTTCCAGGCGGGAGGAATCCTCATGGGGAGGATTCCCGAGCCAAAACCCTTTTAAGCGGAGGAGAGAGCCATGACGAAGTTCTGGGCAGTGCTGCTGATCCTTGCGTCGTTCCTGCTGGTCGCCCCCGTGATCGAGTCCGGGACTTCAGGGTCAACGCAGTTCTTCCAGGCCATCGGCACCGCTGACGGCGGCGGAATGTAACCAAACGTCTAGACCGGGATCCGGATGGACTCGTGTAGTCGCCGCGATAAGGTCATGAGGAAAGGGGGCGCAATCCCCCCCTTCCTCATCCTTTTCGCGATTCTTTGCCTGCTGGGCACCGAGTGGACCCTTGCCTCGGCCCAGGAGCGGGGAGAGGGGAAGGAGCGTCCTGTCAACGGAGGGATCTATCGCCGGCCCCTCGGGCATGACCCCGCGACTCTCGATCCAGCCCGGATCAGCGACATCTATAGCCGGTCAGTTTCCCAACAGGTCTTCGACGGCCTTGCCCAGTTCGATCAGACTTTGACGATTACTCCCGCCCTCGCCCAGTTTTGGAAGGCCTCGCGGGACGGACTCACCTGGACGTTCATGCTCAGGAAGGGCGTCAAGTTCCACCACGGACGCGAAGTCACCGCTGACGACGTTGTCTACTCTTTCACGCGAATTCTTGACCCCAAGACAAAATCAGGAGCTGCAGATCTGTTCAGTGGCATCAGAGGGGCTCAAGAGTTCAGAGAAGATAGGGCGAAGCACGTTTCAGGCCTCGCCGCTCTGGATCGCTACACGGTTCAAGTGATGCTCAACGAGGCCCAGGTCCCCTTTGTCTCTGTTTTGGCAGTGGGGCACGCCAAGATCGTTCCTAAAGACGTGGTGGAGCGTGAGGGCGACGCCTTCGGCGCTCACCCGATCGGGACAGGCCCCTTCAAGTTCGTCCGCTGGGACCGAGGGAAGGAGATTGTCCTGGCCGCCAATCCTGACTACTTCGATGGACCCCTCAAGCTTTCCCGCGTCGTGTACAAAATTTTCCCCGGGGATCAATGGGATGCCACGTATGCGGAATTCCAAAGGGGGAACCTTGAGGACACTCCGCTCCCAGCGCACGATTATCGCCGGATCGTAGCAGGGGGCAGCCATATCTACGTTAAACGCCCGATGTTAAGCATCAGATTTTACGGGCTAAACACTCGTATGAGGCCCTTCGATGATCGAAAGATCCGTCAGGCCCTTATCTACGCGATTGACCGGGAGGCGCTGATCCAAGAAGTATACCTTGGACGGTATGCGCCGGCGCGAGCGGTCCTGCCTCCAGGAACACAGGGCTTCAACCCTAAGCTCACGGGTTATCCTTACGATCCTCGGAAGGCCCGGGAGCTTCTTAGTCAGGCTGGATACCCGGACGGTCGCGGCCTTCCGCCTATCCGTATCTGGTCCAGCGTGAGGCGGGAGGAAATCGTCCAAGAGTTGGCACAGATCAAGAAGTATTTAGAGGCCGTGGGGATCCAATCCGAGATCCACTACCTCACGGATTGGCCGTCATTCTTTCAGAAAGTTTTGGATGGCCACCTCCCTATGTTCATCCTCGCCTGGTTTGCCGACGTCCCTGACCCCGACAATTTCCTCTTCAAGCTCTTCCATTCGCGGAGCCCGCGCAACTTTTTCCGTTACCTCAACCCGGCTGTTGACGATTTGCTTGTCCAGGCTCGCAACTCTAGCGACCTCCAGCGGCGAGTTGATCTCTACCGGAAGGCCGAACAGATCATCCTCGATGATGCTCCACTCATTCCGATGTTTCACCACACCTACGAGCGGCTTTTCCAGCCCTACGTGAGAAGCGTGGAGGTGAACGGGCTGGGCGATCCGTATATTCCACTGCGCAAGATCTGGCTCGAGGGCCGCCGGTGAGGCCACTATGAACCCGTCTGGTATGGAACAAGCCAAGAATCCTCGTGGTTGATGATGAGCCAGGGGTCTGCGAGTACCTCAAGGAGTTCCTCGAGGCTAAGGGGTACGCGGTTACCAC
>CAYFIG010000083.1:1889-8018 GCA_964342905.1 uncultured bacterium | reverse complement strand
GCGCTACACGAGCCGGCGGGTGAGGGAAGAGACCGCGGAAGAGATGGCACTCTAGCGAATCCAAACAAGGAGGGAACGACACCATGAGGCGTCCTCGTATCGAAACCGTCGTGTTAGGGCTGATGGCCCTCGTGCTGCTCCTGGGCCCCGCGGCCGCGCTCGCCCAGGCGCCAGATTACCCCACCAAGCCCATCGAGATCATCGTGCCCTTCGTCCCCGGCGGCGGGACAGACCTGACCGCCCGGCTCGTGGCCGACTACCTGGGAAAGAAATGGGGCCAGCCCATCCTCGTCGTGAACAAGCCCGGTGGGGGCGGGATGATCGGCGCCCGAGCGGCGCTCAAGGAATCCAGGCCGGATGGCTACACGATCCTCATTGACATCCACACGACCTCCTCGATGCACATCGGGGCCTCGAAGAACCCGCTGCTCACGCTTGCCGACCGGAAGTACGCGGGCCGGATCGTCCGCGATCCCATGGTCTTCGCCGTGAAGGCGGACGCGCCCTGGAAGAACTTCAAGGAGTTCTCCGACTGGGTAAAGGCCAACCCCGCCGAGCTCGTCTGGTCCACGGTGGGGCCGGCGGGGCCCTCCCGCTACACCGCCTACGACTGGATGACCCAGATCGGCGTGGACCCCACGAAGACCAAGATGGTCATCACCGAGGGCGCGAGCGACTCGTTCGCGAAGCTGGCCGGGGGGCACGTCGTTCTTTCGATCCACTCGGTGGCTGAGGCCCAAGCTATGACGAAGGCCGGGAAGATCAAGCTTCTGGCCGTGCTCTCGCCGACTCGTATCAAGTACATTCCCGACGTGCCGACGGCGGCGGAGCAGGGCGTGATGAAGGGCGTCCGCGTCCAGTGGTGGGCCTCCGTCGCCTTTCCCGCCGGCACGCCCGACCCCATCGTGAAGCAGTGGGAGGGAGCCATCGCCGAGATGGTGAAGGATCCTGCGTTCCTGGTCGGCGCCGAGCGGATCAGCATGAACATCGACCATCTGCCCGCGGCGGCGATGCGCGCCTTCGTGGAGAAGGAGGTCGAGGGCTACACCGACATGGCCACCAAGATCGGCATCCGCCGGTAGCCGACGTGTTCGGGAGAAGCTGGCGGCCAGAAAACGAGTCGATAAGCCGTTAGGGGCTCGGATTTGTTCACAGCCGGAGCGGCATCAGCTCCTCGGCGAAGATGATCTCTCCCTCGTAGATCCGGCGCACGTCGCCGATGCCCTTCTCCATGGGGCCGTGGCTGGCAAGGTGCGGGCCGATGTGGACTAGCACCAGCCGCTTCACCCCGGCCTCCCGCGCCATCTCGGCGGCCCCGGTCGTCCCGCACTGCCCCGGCGCCTCGTCCATGGCCCGCATCCGCTCCTGGTCGTCCCAGCACATGCAGAGCATCATGTCGGCGCCCCGAGCGAGGTTCACCACGGTCCGGCACGGCTGGGTGTCGCCGGTGAAGACGATGCTCCCGTCGGCGGAGTCGAGCCGGTAGGCGAGGGAGTCGAGCCAGGGCTGGACGTGCTCGGCGGGCGCGGCGGTGACGGTCCACTCCCGGCCCCGGTGGATGAGCCCCGGGCCCACGTCCTTCGCGTGGACGACGGGGGGCTTGCGGGGGAGCGTTCCGCCGCGGTTCACGTGGACGCGCTGGCTCAGGGGGTGGTTCACCCGGGCCTTCCAGTCGTGGACGAAGGCGCCGCTCTCGCCGAGGATCCGCTCGGTGAGGGTCTCGGTGAGGGTGGGGCCGAAGACCTGAAGGGTATTCTCCTTTCCGGTGGACTGGTCCCAGCGGCAGAGGAGGAAGCAAGGGTAGTCCACGTCGTGGTCGAAGTGGTGGTGGGTAAAGAAGAGGTAGTCCACCTGCGTCGGGAAGATCCCCATCTTGACGAGCTTGTAGGTGGCGGCGGGGCCGCAGTCGAACATGAGGTATTCGCCGCCCACGTGGACGGCGAACGCTGAACCAAATCGGTGGGGTGTCGGCGTGGGAGTGCCCGCGCCGAGGACAAAGACTTGGGCCATAGCTCACCTCCGTGGGAATGGCAACGGCCTTCTTCTACCGCCCCGGCGTTCCTTGACAACTCCGGCCACGTGCTGGGGAAGCAGTGTACGCCGTGCAGCGAGAGGGAGGGCGTGTGTTGGAAACTGCTATCGCAGCGTTGACACGTTCTTCCTATAATTGATACGGTCATATCACGTCATATAGCCTGAAGCGGATAGGATGGTCAAAAAGATGAACGCGCTCAAAGCCCGGAAGAATCTCGGTCAGCTCCTTGAGGAAGTCTACTACAAAGGCGATCAGTATGTGATTGAACGTGCAGGCCGGCCCATGGCTGCGGTGGTTCCTGTCTGGCAGCTTCAGGAGCGGCAGAAGCGTCGGGAGCGCTTCTTCGGGATGATCGAGGAGGTGTGGCAACGGAACAAGAAGGTAAAGCCTGAGGTGATTGAGCGAGAGGTTGGAGAGGCCGTCCGAGCGGTCAGGGCAAAGGCCAGCCGCCGGAAGGCATGATCCGGGCAGCCGTCGACGCCAGGACAGGTGACTGGGTGCGCGTCGATCCGAAGGCGGGGCGCGTGGAGGTCTGGCCGCGCTCGCCCGAAGGGTGAGCGGTCCGGTAATCCTGAGAGTGTTCCACTGACGACCATGGGGGCGGAACCGAAGATCCTCCGCCGCGAGTGGGGCCCGGAGGGCTGGCGCGGCACCGGGCCGGGGATGTGGGCCTGGCTTCTCCAGCGCGCCGCCGCGCTGGCGCTGGTGGTGGTGATCGTGCTCCATCTCCGGAACCCCTTTGTTCGCCTGGTGCAGGGGCTCCTCCTTGCTCTGGTCCTCCTCCACGGCCTCCTCGGCCTCCGCGCGATCCTTCTCGACTTCGGGCTTCCGGTCCGGCTCCACCGCGCGCTCTTCGCCACCTTCTGGGCCTGGCGCTGGTATTAATACTCGGAGGGGGGCATCGCCCCCCTTCCGAACCTCCCCCCGAGGGTGACGCGGGCGAAGCCCGCGTTCGAACCCTCGTGTTTCTCGGTGTGCGACGATGATTCTGCGCGTCTTTCGATACGAGCCCGGCGTTCTGGAGCGGATGCAGGAGTACCGTGTGGAGGCGAAACCGGGCATGACGGTCTTGGACGCGCTCGTCGAGGTGCAGCGGACACAGGATCCCACGCTCGCCTTCCGCTACGCCTGCCGGGTGGGGATGTGCGGCTCCTGCACCATGGTCGTCAACGGCCGCGAGCGCTGGGCGTGTCGGACGCTCCTGTCCACGCTGAAAGGGAAAGAGGTGAGGATCCGCCCGCTCTACCACTTCCCGCTGATCCGCGATCTCGTGGTTGACATGGCCCCCTTCGCCGAGAAGATGAAGGCCGTGGCTGCCGCGTTCGTAGCCCGGCCGGGCGCGCCTGAGTTCGTCCGGATCGGAAGCGACTCCCGCGAGCGGCGCGAGATCGACCCCGCCCTCGAGTGCATCGGCTGCGGAGCCTGCCTCTCGGCGTGCACCATGGTCGCTCATGATCCACGTTTCCCGGGGCCGGCAGCCCTGAACCGGGTCTTCACGCTCATGGCCGATAGCCGCGACGGGGGGAAGGGTGACCGATGGGCGCCGCTCCTCTCTGAGGATGCGCTCTGGCGCTGCCACGCTCAGGCCACGTGCACCGAGGTGTGTCCGATGGAGCTCTCTCCCACGAACTCGATCCTCCGCTTGAGACGCCGCGCCGTCGCGTCGCTCGTCCATCTCGAGGCCTGACGGGCGTGTCGGCCGAGATTCCGATCCACGTAAGGGGCGTGGAATTGGCCGATTGCCTTGACAGCTCAACGGGTGGCGTGCTAGCGTAAGTTGTTCCGGTCGCCTCCTGTCCTTAGGGTTGGGAGGCGATACGTTTGATGGGTTCAGGACCAGCGCCGAGGAGACCTACCATGGCGGTCGACCAGATCAAAGCTCTGTACGAGACATTCCCCGAGAAGCTCGCGCGCGCTCGAAAGAAGTTCGGACGACCCCTCACGCTTACCGAGAAAATCCTCATCGTTCACGTCTGTGACCTCGAGAGTCAGGTCTGGGCGCGCGGCCGAGCCTATCTCCGTCTTCGAGTGGACCGGGTCTCCATGCAGGACGCCACAGGGCAAATGGCGCTCCTTCAGTTTTTGCAATCGGGGCGGAAGCGGGTTGCGGTCCCCAGCACCGTCCACTGTGACCACCTGATCCGAGCCCAAACTGGCGCCGCCGAGGATGTGACCCGGGCGATCACGGAAAATAACGAGGTCTATAACTTCCTGCGCTCGGCGTCACGGAAGTATGAGATCAGCTTCTGGAAGCCCGGCTCGGGCATCATTCACCAGGTCGTGCTCGAGAACTACGCATTTCCGGGCGGGCTCATGATCGGTGCGGACTCTCACACCCCCAACGGCGGCGGGCTCGGGATGCTGGCCATCGGGGTGGGGGGGGCAGACTGCGGAGAGGTCATGGCTGGCCTCCCGTGGGAGGTGCTCCACCCCAAGCTTATTGGAGTCAGGCTGACCGGCAGACTCGCCGGATGGACAGCTCCCAAAGACGTGATTACCTACCTCTGTAGCTTCCTGACCGTCAAGGGTGGCACGAACAAGATCCTCGAATACCTCGGCCCGGGAGCCGAGTCCATCAGCGCGACGGGCAAGGCCACGATCTGCAACATGGGAGCCGAGCTGGGCGCTACGACTTCGATCTTTCCGTTCGACCACCGCATGGCCGCCTACCTCAGCGCGACGGGCCGGGCCGAGGCCGCAGCGCTGGCCGAGCAGTACCGGGAGCACCTCATGGCTGATCCTGAGGCGGAGCGGGACCCTGACCGGTTCTTCGACGAGCTTGTGGAGCTGGATCTCTCGACGCTGGAGCCTCAAATCGTCGGCCCCCACTCGCCCGACCGGGGTCGCCAGATCTCTAAGCTCGCGGCTGAGGTTAGGGAGCACGGGTGGCCGGCGAACCTGAAAGCGGCGCTCATCGGCTCTTGCACCAACTCCTCTTACGAGGACATGCGCCGCGCGGCCCACATCGCCATGCAAGGGCTCAAGGCGGGACTCAGAGCGAAGGTTCCGTTCCTCATCACGCCGGGCTCTGAGCGGGTTTACCACACGATCAAGCGCGACGGGTTGCTGGAGGTCTTCGAGCGGATGGGCGGGACGGTGCTGGCTAACGCGTGCGGCCCGTGCATCGGCCAGTGGAAGCGGGGAGACGTGAGGAAGGACGAGACCAACTCCATCGTCAGCTCGTTCAACCGGAACTTCGCCGGTCGGAACGACGGCAGCGCCGCGACGCTCTCGTTTCTGACCAGTCCGGAGATCGTGACAGCCCTGGCCTTCGCGGGGACCCTCGAGTTCGATCCTGTCCAGGATACGCTGGAAGCCCCCGACGGCACCGCCTTCCGGTTCACTCCGCCCGAGGGCGAGGAGCTGCCGCGGGACGGCTTCGCCGGGGGCTGGGAAGGGTACGAGGCCTCTGCCGAAGACGGGGAGAGCATGACCGTGGACATTCTGCCGGATAGCGAGCGACTCCAGCTCCTCCAGCCGTTTCCACGGTGGGACGGCCGGGACTTCATCGAGCTTCCCATCCTGATCAAATGCAAAGGAAAGACGACCACAGACCACATCTCACCGGCCGGTGCCTGGTTTCGCTACCGCGGGCACCTGGATAAGATCAGCGACAACATGTTCCTGGCCGCCGTCAACGCCTTTTCCGACACGCCCGGGACCGGCATCAATGTCCTGACAGGCGAGTCAGGGCTCCCCATCGTGAGGATCGCGCGCCACTACAAGGCCTGTGGCGTGGGCTCCGTCACGATCGGGGACGAGAACTACGGCGAAGGGTCGAGCCGCGAGCACGCCGCGATGTCACCCCGTTACCTTGAGGTCAAAGCGGTGATCGTGAGAAGCTTCGCTCGAATCCACGAGACCAACCTCAAGAAGCAGGGTATTCTCCCCCTCACCTTCGTCGATCCCAAGGACTATGACCTCTTCGAGGCCACAGATCGCGTGAGCATCGTTGGTCTCGCCAACCTTACCCCGGGCAAACCGGTCCAGGTGATTCTCCACAAGCCCAGCGGGCGAACGATTGCCATCACGACCAATCACACCCTGACCGCTGAGCAGATCGAATGGTTCAAAGCTGGCTCTGCTTTGAACGC
>CAYFIG010000083.1:0-1789 GCA_964342905.1 uncultured bacterium | reverse complement strand
GGTAAAAATTCCGGCCGGCGAAAAGATCACGATCCAGCACGGAAAGCTTCAGGTTCCGGACCATCCGATCATCCCATTCATCGAGGGCGACGGCACCGGCCCGGACATCTGGAGGGCCGCGGTTCGGGTCATTGACGCCGCTGTCGCCCAGGCCTACAAAGGTTCAAAGCGGATCGCATGGTGCGAGATTTACGCCGGTGAGAAGGCGAAGGCGATCTACGGATCGGACTGCCCGCCAAACCTCCTCCCTCCCGAGACCCTTGATCTGATCCGGGAGTACCTGGTCGCCATCAAGGGCCCGCTCACCACCCCGGTCGGGGAAGGGTTCCGGAGCCTCAACGTCACCCTCCGCCAGGAGCTCGACCTGTACGTCTGCCTCCGCCCGGTCCGCTACTTCAAGGGCGTGCCGTCTCCCGTCAAGCACCCGGAGAAGGTGGACATGGTGATCTTCCGGGAGAACACAGAAGACATCTACGCCGGGATCGAGTGGGAGGCCGGGAGCCCCGAGTCCCGCAAGGTCATCGAGTTTCTCCAGCGGGAGATGGGGGTCAGGAGGATCCGCTTTCCTCAGACCTCCGCCATCGGCATCAAGCCCATCTCCCGCGAGGGGTCCGAACGGTTGATCCGCGCGGCGATCCGGTACGCGATCGAGCACGGGCGGCGATCCGTCACGCTGGTCCACAAGGGGAACATTCAGAAGTACACCGAGGGCGCGTTCATGCGCTGGGGGTACGAGCTGGCCAAGCGCGAGTTTTTCGACAAGGTGGTGAGCTGGGAGGAATGCGGCGGCACGCCCCCGCCGGGCAAAATCTTGATCAAGGATGCGATCACCGACGCCTTCCTCCAACAGATCCTCACGCGGCCGGAGGAGTTCGACGTGATCCCGTGCCCGAACCTCACGGGGGACCTGATCTCGGACGCCCTGGCCGCCCAGGTCGGCGGCATCGGCATTGCGCCAGGCGGCAACATCAACTACGAGAGCGGGCACGCGCTCTTCGAAGCGACTCACGGCACTGCGCCGAAATACGCGGGGCAGGACAAGGTGAACCCGGGCTCCGTGATCCTCTCGGGGGAGATGATGGTCCGCTACCTTGGATGGACCGAGGCGGCTGACCGGATCATCGCGGGGCTCGAGCGGACCATTCAGCAGAAGACCGTGACCTATGACTTCGCGCGGCTCATGGAGGGGGCGCGCGAGGTCAAGTGCTCGGAGTTCGCCACCGCCATTGTCCAGAGCATGGAACGATTCTAAGGAGCTCGGCATGAGGCCAAAAGTCACCGTGGTGGGGGCTGGAAACGTCGGCGCGTCCGTCGCGCAGTACACGGTGGAGAAGGAGCTGGCGGATGTGGTCCTCGTGGACGTGATCGAGGGCGTTCCACAGGGTAAAGCACTGGACCTGTTCGAGGCCGGGCCGATCCACCGCTACGACTGTCGTCTGGTTGGCTCCAACGGCTACGACGAGACGGCCGGGTCCGACATCGTGGTCGTGACCGCCGGCTTCCCCCGCAAGCCCGGCATGACCCGTGACGACCTCCTCTTCAAGAACGCCGAGGTGATCCGCGAGGTCACGACACAGGTCGCCACGCGTTCGCCCAACGCGATCCTGATCATGGTCACCAATCCGCTCGACGCCATGGTGCAGCTCGCCTGGAAGGTCTCGGGCTTCCCCACCCAGCGGGTCATGGGGATGGCGGGGATCCTGGATTCCGCCCGCTTCCGGACCTTCATCGCCCAGGAGCTTCGGGTCTCGGTCGAAAACGTGACCGCCTTTGTCCTGGGTGGCCACGG